>CAYYRK010000179.1:0-5040 GCA_964473915.1 uncultured Pseudomonadales bacterium | reverse complement strand
CAGCATCACCTGGCTCTGGTTGTCCTTGCGTAAAACAGCGGGTTATCGTTCTGATCCCAAGGTCTTTGATTTTAGCAGAAAATCCCTCTACACTCAGACGGTTGATGAATTTGATCCAGAAAAATACAGCTGGGCACGAAAAAGATGTATGGTTTCGTGGTAGGCGTGAGTTTTTTTACAAAGCTCATGGTCAACTTAGGGAAGAAGATTTTTTGAGATTTTTCAAGTATATCAAATGGCTGTGCAGATTTTTATGACCCAGCTGAGTTTTCCGGGCTGATGTGACAGGGGGCCTGGGCGATTTTTAAAAAGGCAGTTTTTTTGTCATCCTATAAAAATTAAACTTCATGCCTTGTTTGGCTGTTATTGAGATGCGGGGACTCAGTTCTGCTTAGCCTGTTTAGAAAAACAAAAAAGGGAGTTGATGGCCTTGTCGGGGTGTCTTTTAGCTCCGAAGGGGTTGCTGTTGCTCAAGTAAAACCGACCTTTGAAGGCAGGTATCAACTACTGGCCTGTGATTATATCGTAACCGATCCACAGTCACCTCAGCCCCATTTATTAGGTGAGGCTGTCAGCAGGCTGGGATTGCGGGGTGCGGCTATAAATCTGGTATTGCCGCCCTCCAAATACAACCTGCTAATGATTGAGCCGCCGCCAGTATCTGATGAAGAGATGAAAGAGGCGGTTCGCTGGCGTATTAAAAATCTGGTCGATTATGATGTGGAAAGTGCAGCGGTAGATTTTTTTCATATTCCAGAAGATGCCTTTCAAGGGCGCAGCCCGATGATCTACGTGGCCGTTGCACCACACAACGTGGTCAGCGAAGCGGAAAATTTAGTCAGCGAAGCAGGTCTTAAACTTAAGTTTATTGATGCTGCACAATTGGCGCTCTGCAATCTGTTACAGGGAGGGATGATTGAGAGCCAAGCTACGGCCATCTTGTTTCTTGAACAGGGTGAAAGTATGCTCAGTATTGTTAAGGATGATCTGTTTTACCTGGGGCGCAGGCTTCAGACGAATACCGAGCAGTTACTGTCCAGTGGGTTTGCGCATGATGATGCCCTCAATACCCTGGTGCTGGAACTACAGCGCTCCATGGATTATTTCGAAAGCCAGCTTGGTCAGGCTCCTGTAAGACGGGTTATGTTGATGCCGATGGCTATGGGTGACGCTCACCTTAGTGAGCAATTGGGGAGTAGCCTTGGGGTAAAAATGGAAGTGGCTGATTTCGCAGATAATATTGACGGTGTTGATATGGTCGATGCCGCAATACTACCAAAATGTGTGTCAGCGATTGCTGGTGCGATGCGCCAGGAAACAACCTGATGCAGCAGATCAGCTTTTATGAAGCTCCGCAGGAAAGGAGCTTCCTGCGTGAATATTACCCTTTTTCTCAGCTTGGTTTGCTGCTTATCGTGGTACTGGTGGTACTTTATACCCTGGCTCTGGTTGATCATAATCGGCTGAAACTACAGCTGGACGAGTTACAACAGCAGGGTCAGCAGGAGTTCGCTCAACTGGAAAGATTAAAAGCTGAACTATCTCTCATCAATGTTAGCTCGAAGTTACAACTTAGGCTTAACGAATTACAGGAAAAGCAGCTTGCTAAGCAGTCTATGATGCGGGGCTTTGACCTGCTAGAACCAGGTAATTTTCTTGGTTTTTCCGCCTATTTGGAAGGGCTGGCACGGCACCGCGTGGCAGGGTTATGGCTGACAAAAATCAGTTTTGAGCGTGGTGGTGAATTTGTGGGTTTGCAGGGTTTAAGTGGTAAACCAGAACAGCTGCCCCGGCTATTGCAGAATCTGGCGCTGGAACCTGTTTACCAGGGTTCAAAATTTAACGTGCTTGAGTTGAAGAGTAGTGATCAGGCCGATGGGCTGCTATTTTTTGATCTGCGTGCAGAACAGGTGGTTCGCTAATGCAGATACAGTGGAGGCTGTTAAAGGAAAAATTCGACCAGTTAAGCACGCGTGAGCGCTATATTATGATCGCCCTGCTGCTGAGTGTTATTTTTTTTATCTGGGATCAGCTGCTTTACTCCCCGCTGAATCGTAAGCTGACCATTGCTGTCGGGCAGGTGGAAACCATTCAGGCCCAGATAACAGCAAATCAAAATGAATTTGCAACTCTAGCGCAGACGCTCAAGGATGACCCCAATACCGAATTGCGGGGGCGTATCAAAGCGGTTGAACACAACGTTAAAAAACTTAATCAAAGAATTGAACAATTAACCGCTGACCTGATCCCGCCTGAGCAGATGCCAGTGGTGCTGGAAAAGATGTTAACCCAAAATCGTGGCTTAAAACTGATCAGGGTTAAAAGTTTGCCAGTTGAAAAAATTTCTCTGAGCGAAAATAACGCAAAAATAAAGGTCTCGACTGAGACCGATGGTGAATACCTATACCAGTATGGCGTGGAGCTGGAACTTGAGGGGCCATTTTTTCAGGTGCTGGCCTACTTGAAAGATCTAGAGAAGCTGCCTTGGCGGTTGGTTTGGAATCAGCTGGAGTATGAGGTGCAGCAATACCCGGTTGCTGTTGTTAGGCTGCGTATTAACACCCTGAGCACCGACTCAGGGTGGATCGGGGTTTAGCGGTGACTCGGTATGGATTAAAAAGAATTTTATGGTGGCTGGCCTGCCTTATGCCGGGTATCGGTCAGTTAGCCGCTGCTGACAAGCTGATTGATCCGACCAGACCTCCCTATTACAGGGCAGTTGATAGCGGGCTTTTGCAACGAATTCAGTCGCAATATACACTCAATTCACTGATCTACGGAACGCAGCGACAGGTGGCAATAATTAATGGTCAAAGTGTCAGTTTGGGTGGGCGCGTAGGCCAAGCAACAGTCATGGATATTAGCAAAACCGGTGTGACTCTGATGGTACAGGGCAACAAGTTTAAACTTGAGCTTGCTGTGAAAAAGGTTAAAAAATGGTAAAGACAGTAAATCGTGGGGATAGTTTATGGGGTCGCTAGGCAGGGTGTGGAGCTTGTTGATCTGTTGTTATCTGGCAGGTTGTCAGATGGTGCAGACCGGCCCTGCCATGGATGTATCCTCCGCAGAACAGATGGAGCAGATATTAACACAGAGCATCCAGCACAGTGACCAAAATAACCCGGTTGATAGCCGACCCTCAGAGAGTATCAGTGAGGCTCTGCTACCACCTTTGACACCTATAGGTAGTGATAGCCAGCAAGAAGAGCGTTTCGATATTTCGGTCAATAAGCTGGCTGCACGAGATTTTTTCCTGGGTCTGGTGGAAGGGACGCCCTACAACATAGTGGTTCACCCTGAAGTGGAAGGGGTGATCAGTCTGGATCTTAAGAGTGTTACAGTGACTCAAGTGATGCAGGTGATTCGCGATACCTTTGGTTACGATTATGATTACAGTGTAACTAATCAGCTCTACAGGGTGTTGCCAACAGGGATTCGGACCGAGATTTTCAATATCAATTATCCGAATATACGGCGGGCTGGTGCTTCGGAAACTCAGGTCAGTGCTGGACAGATGACTACTGGCGATGGATCTGATAATCATTTTTCTGATGATCCGTATCTAGAGGATGTTAATGATAGTTCTGGTGTTACCGGGTTGATTGGTACCCGAATACGAACTGAAACTCAGGCTGACTTTTGGGGTACGCTGAGCGACACCCTGGTGGCGATTATTGGTGAGGAAGGCGGGCAGCGGGTTGTAGTGTCGCCACAGACCGGTATCGTGGTCGTGAGAGCATTTCCCCATGAGTTGCGCAACGTGGCGCTGTTTTTGGATAGATCCGAATCATCTTTACGTCGTCAGGTGATACTTGAGGCTAAAATTCTGGAAGTACAGCTTAATGATGGTTTTCAGGCGGGCATTAACTGGGCGGCCATTGGTTCCATGGGGGGCGGTAAAAGTGTATTTGCCAGCCAATCAGGTGTGGCACTGAATGCGGCTAATAATATCGGCGGTGTTTTTAGTGCTGCCTTTGACTTAAGCGATGTTAGTGCATTGATTGAGTTGCTTGGCACCCAGGGTACAGTACAGGTTTTGTCCAGTCCGCGTATCTCTACAGTCAATAACCAGAAGGCGGTAATCAAAGTAGGTACGGATGAATTCTTTGTAACCAATCTCAGGTCTCAAACGACCACCACTACCACCTCATCAATTCCTACGGTCGATGTGGAGTTGACGCCTTTCTTTTCCGGTATTGCGCTGGATGTAACACCGCAAATTAGCGAGAACGATGAAATCATCCTTCACATTCATCCGACTATCAGTGAAGTTGAAGATCAGACCAAGACCGTTGAATCCCCCTCAGGCGCTCTCACTTTGCCATTGGCCTTAAGTACTATTCGGGAATCTGATAGTGTAGTACGGGCTAAAAATGGTCAGGTGGTGGTGATTGGCGGACTCATGCAAAAGACAGCGACCGATGATCTGTCGGCGGTTCCGCTGCTTGGTGAAATCCCTCTGTTTGGTCATCTATTCCGGCAAAAACGTCAGCAATCGGAAAAAAGTGAACTGGTTATTTTATTGAAGCCTATCATTGTTGAAGATCAGTCCTGGCGAGCTCTCATAGAGCAGAGCAGGGACAACATTACTGGTTTGCGTCAGGAGATTGAACCGGGTTTTTTCAAGTAGTTGGCGGTGGGGTTCGATCGGTCATGTACCTGCAGCATTTCAAATTTAATGAAGTACCTTTTGCTCTGACACCCAATACACATTTTTTTCTCAATATTGACAGTCATCTTGAAGCCTTGAATCTGTTGCTAGTGGGGCTGGATAACGGTGCTGGATTCATTAAAATTATTGGTCAGGTGGGTACGGGTAAGACCATCCTGTGCCGCAAGCTGCTGAATACGCTAGACGAAAAGTATGTCACGGCCTATCTACCAAATCCACACCTCACCCCAGCAGGTATGCGTATTGCCCTGGCGGAGGAGCTTGGTATTAAGGTACCTCGGAACCAGGGTCAGCATCAGGTTTTGAAAAAAATATCTCATGCGCTGATCGCAGTGGCTGCACAGGGCAAGCTTGTGGTTCTGTTGATC
>CAYYRK010000178.1:0-5056 GCA_964473915.1 uncultured Pseudomonadales bacterium | reverse complement strand
GGCACCAGCGAAGAGCGTAAAGCTCAACTAAAAGATCACATCATCAATTCCAAGGCTAGCATCAAAAGCGTCCAGGCGGTTAGTCGCTGGATCAAACGACATGCAACAGAAGCAAGAGCCGCACTAGACCAAATGCCAGATGAAGCATCCAAAGCCACACTGCTTCAGGCAGCGGATAACTGTGACTGGGTAGCAGAAAATGCACCACGCACTTTCTGGGAAGCGATGCAGCTCTACTGGGCATGCTTTATGGTTGACTATTGCATCGAGACCTCCTGCACCAATATTACCTTCCGACCCGATGCTGTATTTTGGCAGTGGTACGAAAAGGACGTTATTCAAGATAAGAGCCTGACCCGGGGAAAAGCGGCTGAAATTCTTTGCACCTACGCATCCAAATTTCATGAGATCGGGCTAGCCAGTCGATTCGGCGCAATGGGAATGGCGGCTCAGGGGGCCAGGGATGCCTCTGCGATCACCATTGGTGGTTTGAATGCCGATGGCTCCAGCTGTGTGAATGACCTGAGCATGCTGGTTCTGGACGTGTGGGATGGCTATCGTTTTCACCACCCTGATTGCAAGTTCCGCTGGAACAACAAAACCAACAAGAAGGATTTCAGACGACTCATTGCAGTGATGCGCTCCGGCATGGGCAGCCCCTCCATCCGCAACGATGAGATTGTTATCCCGGCTATGCTCTCCCAGTATCCTGGGCAGATCACTCTTGAGGAAGCTCGGTGCTGGGGTATTGTAGGCTGCATCACCCCGGGGCCGACCACCAACTCCAAGGGTGCGTGTCGACGCGATGCAAACTATCCGCAAATCCTTAAAGCTGTCGAGTTCACGCTATTCAACGGCCAGGATCCTGATCCAAAGTTCTCCTGGGTGAAATCGGTTGAAACCGGCGATCCTCGCCAGTTCAAAGACTTTCAGGCGTTCTACGATGCCTGGCTGAAGCAGTGGGAGTGGGTCGTCAGAACTGAGGTCAAGTTCCGTAACCGCGTCTATGAGAAGATGGGCGAGGTCACACGCCGACCATTCCTGAGCTCGCTCTATAAAGGCTGCCTGGAAACTGGGCTAGATGTGATGAACTACCCTATGCCACGTTACAGCTTCCAGAGCATCGTCGGCATGGTCGACACCATCGACAGCCTGGCAGCGGTCAACCAGTTGATCTTTATCGACAAGAAATACACCATGGATCAGCTCTGCAACGCGATTAAAGCCAACTGGGCAGGCTATGAAGAGATGCAGCAGGACTTTATCGATGCACCCAAGTTCGGTAACGATATCAAGATGCCTGATGACATCATGATTCAAACTAATAGCGATATTTCTGAAATTGGCCGAACCAATTTTGATATCGATGGCAATCCGGTCTATCCAAGCCTGCTGCCCATCAGCATGATCTGGCAAGCCGCCAACCATGTAGGCGCTCTGCCTAACGGTCGTGTACACGGGCAAGCCCTGTGTGATGGTGGCCTTAATCCTCAAGCTGAGTACGACCATTCTGGAAGCTGGTCACGGTTAAACTCTGCGCTGAAGATTGACCAGGCCAAACTAAAGGCTTATATCTACAACCACCGGTTCGATTACGGCTCGGTAGCTGGTGAGTCTGGACTGGACAAGATGGTTGATTTTGCTACAGCTGGGCTTAACGGCGGTATGCAGCTGATGCAGTTCAATATGGTGTCGAGTGAAATACTGGGTGACGCGAAGGAAAATCCAGAGAAGTACCCCTACCTCTCGGTACGGGTATCAGGCTATACAGCCTTCTTTGTAGGTCTACCAGAGTTTATGCAGGACACTATTATGGCTCGAGTTGACCACAAACTGTAAATAGATCAGAAAAACTTAGAATAGGGGGAAGAGCTTCGGCTCTTCCCTTTTTTAGGCCCTGCATGGGAGGCATCCATAAAAAATAGAGGGTATTAAACAAACCCCCTATGCACGAAAGCTATTTTACACTCCCCTGCCACGCTAATAACGCATCGATTTTTTCGTCTGCCAACACCCTTATTACGCAGCAATCTGCTCTGCCAGAAAACAAAGAAATCCCTCACCATCAAGACTGGAGCACTACTCCAACTGCCCATCAATCCTGGGCTGCAGCAGTATCGGTGTATAAATACCGATGAACCACGCAAAGGAAACAATCCAGCAAACTTGAGCGATAAAAACCAGTTGGCCATAGAACTCTGGCCAAAAAAACGGTAATAGGGTGCGGTTTAATGCTGAGAAGATCAATAAACAAAATATCACAGCCAAACCTTTTCGCGGCGCATAAACATCCCGACCGCTATGTCCCAATGCGACTCTCGCCATCATACCTATGGTTGCCAGACCAATACCACCAATAGCAAATGCATGCAACGACAATAGCTGAGTCGCCAGCCAGGGAGCTGCTGCCTGCAACAAAAAACCGATGACAATAAACCCGTAGGCCAGATAGATCACCCACAGCAGAGGCTGACGCCATATTTCTCGGGCATACCAACTAACCATGCGTACCCCATGCAATAAAGCCAGGCTACCAGCCAGTATGGCCGTTGCTATCGGTTCGTGGAAAAAAACACTGACCATCCAAAAACAAAAGAAGAAAACCAGACTTAGACGATCAAGCCAAAGATAGTTTTTGAGCACCACCTTTTTTGCTGTAGCCATTGAAACAAAAAAGGGAAAGACTCGCCTGATGAGCGCAAGAATCAGAGCTAATACCATATAGAGCCCGGAATACAAACCCCAGCTCACCCCTTCCGCGATATAGCCAAACAAACCGGCATAAAACAGCAAATTACTAAGTAATAATGTAACAAGCTTTGCTATGATACCCGCCTGCCGCCACTGCTTCACGGCAATGACCGGGCGAGAAAAACCCCAAATAAACAGCACCATAAATAGTAGGTCTGCTATACAGGCGACAATAATTGCCGAGTCAGAACCAACAAGAAATGCGGCCCGAGCCACCAGCCAACAGCCAACAATTAACGCTAAATGAACACCCGCCGGTGTCGGCAATCCCGTCCAGTTTCTCACCGAGGTCAGCAGGAAACCAGACAGAACAGCCGCTGAATAACCAAAGATCATTTCATGACCGTGCCAGATAATGGCTGGCAAGTTACCCAGAGTGGAACTCAAACCGAAGCTATAGGCAGCAACCCATACCAACATTGCTACGATTCCAAACCAGGACGCAGCAAGAAAAAATGGTCGAAAACCCAAACTGAATAATACCAACCCTGGCTGAGCCACAAAAACCTCCGAATTTCAAAAAAAATAGTACCTGCTCGCCAAGGAAGCTGCAGGTAACATGACACTATTCAATGACCGCGTGACCTTTACGACAAGATGTAAACTTTATACTTGAAGAAGATAACTCGACACGTTTCCTCCTCTGGCTACTCAGTAGCGAGCATCCAGACCGGAAAGCCAAGGAGCATATTATGCGGCGCAATGATCAAAGGCTGAACACCACCCGCAGCCGACAACAATCAAATGAACCTTTATCATAGCGGTTAACTGAGGATTTTAGATTCAACGCATCCATAGCCATGGCAATAAAGCAGAACAATAAGCATAACCACCCTGCCTCATAAAAGCCAGACCCCTCTTTTTATGGCTTTTCTCCGGTCCTTTAAACGAAGTTTCGTTATTTTTCTGCCCCGATCATAATCCAGAAAAATCGGGGCACTCAGCTCGTATTGTTAGGAAAAATACAGGGTTATTCAGGGCTT
This sequence comes from uncultured Pseudomonadales bacterium, assembly GCA_964473915.1. Lineage (GTDB taxonomy): Bacteria > Pseudomonadota > Gammaproteobacteria > Pseudomonadales > IMCC2047 > CAYYRK01. The sequence goes on along the minus strand of CAYYRK010000178.1, from coordinate 1,322 downwards.
CCCTGGTTTTTTTCACCCCCCACCAAACCGAATTTTTTTATCATAAAACCACTCACTGTACCCAGGAGCAGCCAGAAAACAGCGTTGGCGATCATCGTTTGCATTTCAAATTGCGAAGCCAGTGATTCCAGTGTCAAAACTGCTGCAGGGTCAGGGTGGCTAAAGCCGTGGGTATCTGGCAGCGGCGCCCCCAAAATATGTGGCAGTGCCAGCAAAACCAGACCGGCCACTTTCAGGTTAATATGGCCAAAGGCGATCAACCAGAAGCCAAGCCCTGTGAGCGCCACTGTCATAACCCACCACCCTTGACGGCCTTGCAGGTTAGCCGCTTCCATTCCGGGAATTTCTGGCACCAACCCCAGTGCCGGGATAAAGAAAAAGGTAGCAAAACCAGCAAGGCCCCAAAGCCAGCCATTTTTGACATTACCTTTTCCTGACAGGGTCATTAAACTGATAAGCAGGATGGCGAAGCCGATACCCGCGAGAAGATCGGCCAAAAAAGTATAAGATGTACGCTCAGCGCCATCTTCGGGCCCCCATGCTTCAGGGTCATGGTGATCTGTTGCCGACGCTTCATGCCCGTGGGTGGGCGCAGCAGGTTGCTCTTCTACAATCTCATAAACCTCAGCAGCAAGAATTGTTTCGGTAGTGCTAAAGGCTTGAATAAGCCCCAAAGCGAAGCCTGCAATAACGCCGGCTATAATACTTGCAAATATGATGTTACGAAAAATCATGGGTTGTCTCCAAAATATATTCAGTGAGCCGCTATAGCCAGTCAGCCTCCAAACGGGCACTCCAAACCGTGGACACAGCAACCCATGACGAAGAGAAAAGCTCGGATTCAAGTTGACCTACTGCGGGCAGGGAAATCTTTCAAAGAAAAACAGGTATTACCCGCATATTGACTATTCAATCCGGTTGTACAATTTTCTGCAATCTAACAGAAATCGTACAACCGGATTAATAGATGACTAATACAGCTAAAATTACGTTTTTTGCAAAAGCCTAGTGGCAGGGAAACGCAAATGAATGGCGTACATCATGCGATGCATTATGAACAGCATCCATTGGTAATAAGCCAACAGCAAATACAATAAGGCAACCCAGAATGGCTGCTGAAAGGATTTGTGATTTTTTGGAAATTTGAACGTCAGCGGGTGCTGAACAAAGGGCTTGATCTTGCATGTTTTTTCTCCGTGGCGCCGCCCGCGCCTCTGTGAACATAGTGTGTTTAACCAAACTTCAACCAAGTTATAGGTAGTCAGTGGCTAGTTGCTAAAAACACTATAGAAACAGGTGCTGATAAAACATAGTCGATTGGT
>CAYYRK010000177.1:0-5062 GCA_964473915.1 uncultured Pseudomonadales bacterium | reverse complement strand
ACCACACGAGGATGCCTTGTTTCATGCTTAAAGCCTCTTTACATAAGCCGATAATTTTTCTGACCTGAGCTTCCAGTTGTCCTTCCCGATTTTATGGGGAACTATCCAGACTAAATATAGTTCGTCAAGTACTATTCAAGCCAGATCATAGATCGATTTTGTGATAATTTCCAATACCTATTTTATATAGCCCAATTTTTTGATGCTACCTGACTCACTAGGCAGCACGCCCGTGTTGCTCATCTATTACCAGCCTGTATATTCCCCTGGAACACTCGGAAATGATCCTGCATCCATCTTGCCAGAACCGACAATACCTGGTGAATAATATTGATTTTTTCCGGCTAGAAAAATCTGAATAAAATATCTCTGGGGAGCGCCAAAATTCTGGTGAAATTTCCGGGCTAACGTAAGTTGCTGCAGCTATACTTGTAAGTCTAGGATAAAAGTGATGGTGATTCGTCACTATGTTGTAGCTTTCAGTACTCATGTGATTTTGGCAACCAAACTGTATATGGTATTTTTGGTTGCTTGTTTTATGGTCGCCTCGGAACCAAGGATTTGCCCGTGGGGCTTGATTCGGTTGGGGCGAAAATAGGCGATAATCAAACCAAGGATAGGTTTTACGATGATAATTGAGCCAAAGAAGGGGCTTGTTGGGGGCGTTGCGCATTGTGAAAATAACAGCCATGATCTGCCAGTGAACAAAAGTCCTGGTGCGGACATTCGATCCGAGGCCACAATTTTGGCTATCCTCGAAAAGATAGCCAATAAAAGCGGTGAAATCTTCTTGCAGGCATTACTGCGTGAGATTTGTCATGCTCTGAATGTGCGTTACGCTCTGGTCAGCAAACTGATCGGGGCAGATCAAGAAAGCGCCCTCGTATTGAGTATATGGCCGCCCGCACTATCTACTGACCCGATCGAATACAAGCTGCCCGGGACTCCCTGCGAACATGTCGCTGGCAATACGTTGTGCCGGTATGGTTCGGATGTGCAATCTCTATTCCCTGAAGACAAACTATTGGTGGATATGGGTGTGGAAAGCTATATGGGAACACCACTGTTTGCGGCGAGCGGTGATGCGAACGGTTTGTTGATTTTGCTTGATGATAAGCCCATGCCTGCCGACCCATATAAGGAAGATCTGATCCGGTTTTTTGCGTTACGCAGCAGTGCGGAAATAGAGCGGATGAAATACGAAGAGCGTTTGCTGCTGGATCACCAGGTTTTGGAAAATATTAGCGAAGGGGTTCTGATTAGCGATGCAGATAACAAAATTGTTTCGGTAAACAGAGCTTTTACCAAGATAACTGGTTATCGTCGAGAAGAGGTTCTGGGCCGGGGGCCAGGTATTCTCAGGTCGAATTGGCAGGACGATGATTTTTACCAGGAGATGTGGGCCTCGCTGGAGGTCGACAGCCTTTGGCGTGGTGAGATCTGGAACCGTCGCAAGGACGGTGATATTTATCCGGAGTGGTTGACCATTAATCGCATATCGGACGAAAATGGGGTAACAATACGCTATATAGCGGTATTTAGTGATATTACGCTGCGTAAGGAATCAGAAGCAAGAATGGCTTATCTTGCCCACCATGACCCGCTGACGGGGCTAGCGAATCGTATCCTGCTAGAGGAGCGCCTGGTTCAGTCACTCTCTCTGGCGCAGCGCCAGAAACAGTTGGTCGCTCTGATGTTTATTGACCTGGATCGCTTCAAGGTTATTAATGATACGCTGGGGCATGATGTGGGTGATCAGCTGCTAATGCTCATGGCTACGCGCCTGAAAGAGTCAGTGCGTGATGGAGATACTGTAGCCCGTTTGGGTGGTGATGAATTTATTCTTCTACTGCACAATGTGGAGGGTGAGGGTGCGGCTGCAATGATAGCTGAAAAAATTATTGGCCTCATGTCCAAGCCCTTCAGTCTGGCTGATAATGAAGTCTTTCTCACAGTCAGTATCGGCGTTAGCCTCTATCCAGATAACGGAAATGACAGAGAATCCCTGCTAAAATTTGCTGATATCGCCATGTATCGTGCCAAGTCGCAGGGGGGCAATGGTTGCCAGTTTTATCGACCAGAGCTCAATGCACGCACCCTGGAACGACTAACGATGGAAAACCGGTTGCAAAGGGCGATTGAGCGGGATGAGCTGATATTACACTATCAGCCGACCATCGACATAAAGACGGGCCAGCTGCTGTGTGCTGAAGCCCTGGTTCGCTGGGAAAGTCCTGATTATGGCCTTGTCTCCCCGGCGGTCTTTATTCCTTTGGCCGAGGAGAGTGGGGCGATTGTACAGATTGGTGAATGGGTGCTCAATAGAGCCTGTTTACAGATTGCGGAGTGGCGAAGCCAGGGGGTTCGGACGGTTCCGATCTCGGTTAATATGTCGGCTCGACAATTTATGCAGCGGGGCCTGGACAAGATTGTTCAACAGGCACTTAATGCTTCAGGTGTTGAGGGTGAGGCGCTTTATCTGGAGCTTACTGAGCAGATGATAATGGATGATGTAGAGGCTGCTATCGAGGCCATGCATCTGATCAAGGCGCTGGGGGTGAAGTTGGCGATTGATGATTTTGGCACCGGTTATTCATCACTTAATTATCTGAAACGTCTTCCGCTGGATATTCTAAAAATAGATCAATCTTTTATTCGTGATATTGTCTCGGACCGTAGTGATCGGGCAATAGTCAGTATTATTATCAATATGGCCCGGGTGTTGGATATGGCAGTAGTTGCGGAAGGCATTGAAACCCAAGGGCAGCTGGAAATTCTCAGTAAAGAGGGTTGTGATAGCTATCAGGGGTATTATTTCAGCAGGCCTGTTTTAGCCGCTGATTTTGTTCAGTTGCTGCTCAAAACCAATCCACAGGAACCCGCCACAATCGCACACTTCAGTCTGCCCAACTGAGGATTCTAGGATGACGGATCTGCTGGATAATAAGCCCTATTGTTGAGAAGCAGTCATCGGGGGTTTGATTTTCAGATCATTTTTGCCGAAGGGGCCAGTCCCATGACTTGGCCCGGTTATTGCGTGAAACCTCCAGGTTAGATGACAAAACTTCCTGTCCCCAATTATTAATTACCCGGCTTCTGGTGCGCAGCTCTGTACTCTATAACGATTGTTGATTGCGACATCTATAGTAGTTGTGGCCCTGCTGCAACCAACGCCTTGCCGCGCTGGGTATCAGTGAAACGGTCAAAGTTTCCGATAAACAGATTGGCCAGCCGGTTTGCTTTTTCCAGCCATTCATCCGGATTGTCATAGCTATTGCGAGGATCAAGAAGCGCTGAACTCACCTTTGGTAGATCTGTGGGAAAGGCCAGGTTGAACACAGGCAGGTTTTTGGTTGGCAAGTCCTCAATGGCCCCACTGAGAATGGCGTCAATAATGGCGCGTGTCTCTTTAAGCGGAATGCGTTTTCCGCTGCCATTCCAGCCGGTGTTAACCAGATAACCTGTAGCACCTACAGCGTCCATATGTTTGAGTAGAACTTCAGCATACTGGGTGGGGTGCAGCAACAGAAATGCCTGGCCGAAGCAGGAAGAAAATGTCGGTGTAGGTTCTGTGACGCCACGTTCAGTCCCGGCTACCTTGGCCGTAAATCCTGATAAAAAGTGATACTGGGTCTGTTCGTCGGTCAGTTTCGATACAGGAGGCAGCACGCCAAAGGCATCGGCTGTCAGGAAGATCACTTTCTTAGCATGCCCCGCCTTGGAGATAGGCTTTACAATATTATCAATATGATAGATAGGGTAAGACACTCGGGTGTTCTGGGTGCGTGAAGCGTCTGAAAAATCTAGTTTGCCGTTGTTGCCGATGGTGACATTTTCCAGCAGGGCGTCACGCCTGATAGCGGCATAAATATCTGGTTCCTTTTTTGGGTCCAGGTCGATAGTTTTGGCGTAACAGCCACCTTCAAAGTTGAAGATGCCGTCGTCATCCCAACCATGTTCGTCATCACCTATCAGGGCACGTTTCGGGTCAGCAGACAGCGTGGTTTTACCTGTACCGGAAAGCCCAAAAAAGACGGCAACATCGTCATGCTTGCCGACATTAGCGGAGCAGTGCATCGAGGCGATACCCTTGAGTGGTAGTAGGTAGTTCATCACTGAGAACATACCCTTCTTCATCTCTCCACCATACCAGGTGCCGCCAATCAACTGCATGTTTTCAGTTAGATTAAAGGCCACAAATGTTTCAGAATTCATGCCTTGGCGCTGCCAATCAGGATTGGAGGTTTTTGATGCGTTGATAACCACGAAATCAGGTTCGAAATCTTTAAGCTGATCCTGAGTGGGGCGGATAAACATGTTTGTTACAAAATGTGCCTGCCAGGCCACCTCCATGATAAAGCGGACCCGCATGCAGGTATTCATATTGGCGCCGATAAACCCATCCACTACATATAGCTTGCTGCCGGACAGCCCTGCGGCTACGGTTTGCTTTAGCTCGCCCCACACTTCAGGCGTAATAGGCTTGTTGTCGTTGACGGTACCGTTGCCGTTCCACCAGAGTGTATCTTTGGTGGTGTCATCCATAACAATATATTTGTCCTTTGGTGAGCGGCCTGTGTATTCGCCCGTAAAGACATTGACCGCGCCCAGGTCAGACAGATAACCCTTTTCAAAACCTTCAAGCTCAGGCATGCACTCATCCTGATAGAGCTGGTCATAGCTGGGGTTATAGCTGATTTCAGCGATATTTTTTATACCAAGAGTTTCCAGGTAGAGCTTAATTTTTTCGTTGGTCATATTTAAAATTTAAAGCCAGGAGTGGTTGATATTACGCGGCGCGGTGCCGCTTCTTGATTGGGAGGTATATTTCATATGCCGCACACCCTAGGGAGCAGGTGCATTTTTGATGGCTAGTAATATACATTTCCTTGTAAAACAAAGCCTGGGAAGGATCTATACGGTCATTCCGCTGGCCTACGATCAAGGGAAATGCGGATTCTAATACAAACCGCCGTCATGCGTCTATCTCTTGTACTGTATTTATTGCATCGTTGAAAAGCAAGCAGTAGCCGTGAATTGATCATGTCACCTGTTGTATGAT
>CAYYRK010000176.1:0-5070 GCA_964473915.1 uncultured Pseudomonadales bacterium | reverse complement strand
GGTTATATTTTTTCGAAAATATTTTTCTCGGTATTGTGTGTTTTTAGTAAGGCTCTGTTATTTTGCTGTCCTGAATATAATGCAGAGGGATTGAACCATTCAGGTTGTATTATTGTTGCCATTTAGTAATAATATCAGTGTGTTATATGTTTTGTGTTGGCAGGATCAGAGGTTGATTTTCAAGAAATCTTCTGTAGGAGACTGGTTTTTCCCCTCTAACCCTGCACTGATATGAATATCATTCATGGCTATCATTATCTTAATACATTTTATTTATTTTATGTTGGACGCTATATTCTCATCCATGGATTGCGGCAGACCGGAAACAGTTGGCCTGCCACCCTTCTGGTAGCATAGTAGTATTTAGCGATAGTATTTCCTCCCTCATCGGACTCCCTTATAGTCCTGATGAGTTATAAAGCCCGCACCCCCCCTTTCGCGGGCTTTTTTTTTCCTGAAATTTGACCTAGTTTCTACCCCCCCACAAATTTATTTAAAGATTATAGTCTAAAGTTTTCGGGCAGCAATTGTAACCCTGCAATCTGTGTGGTTATGTTTCTAGTCGCAGCAGGAATGCTTTAAGTTGCGGTAATCAATCAAGCCATCTCGACACTCTTCTGCTGCTTGAGCTTTTCACATAGCTGATCAAAGGTTATTGCCTGGCTGTAGAAATGGCCCTGCACTTGATCACACTGGTAACTGCGCAGCAGCTCCAGCTGCTCCTCCTCTTCTACCCCCTCGGCAACAACTTCCATCGCCAGGTTGTGCGCCAGATTAATTATTGTTCGGACAATGACCGCATCATCGGGTCTGGATACTGAATGACTAATAAAACTCTTGTCGATTTTAAGCGCAGCAATAGGCAGGCCTTGCAGGTGGGCGAAGGAGGAGTAACCTGTCCCAAAATCATCCAGAGAGAAGCGTATGCCTAAACCGCTTAACTCCAGCATACACTGCCGAGTCGCCTTCTCATTCGCCATCACAGAGGTTTCGGTCAGCTCGAATTCGAGATATCGGGCATCCACTTGCGTTTTGCTAATAATACGTGCCACTGTTTCTTTCAGCTTCTTGTCCTGGAATTGACGAAATGAAAGATTGACTGCAATTCTGACAAAGTCGCCCTGATCCTGGAGAGTTTTTAGTGCAAGGCAGGCCTGGTGGATAACCCAGTAACCCATGGTCACTATCAGACCAGTATCCTCGGCCAGAGGGATAAATTTATCCGGTAACAGCAGGCCGCGCGAAGGGTGCTGCCAGCGCACTAGCCCCTCCATTCCTACGATGCTGCCCGAGGTGATCTCTATACGGGGCTGGAACATCAAACGAAACTCATTGCGTCGAAGCGCCCGGCGAAACTCCGCTTCCAGCATCAGCTCATTGGTGAAGCGAGCACTCAATTCACGGGTATAAAAGTGATAGGTACAACCGCTTTCTGTTTTAGCATGGCTCATGGCCATATTGGCGCAACGCTGCAACGCTTCGGCATTGCCTCCCGCATCAGGATAAAAAGCAATGCCGATACTGCATCCTAAATGTACCTGATCACCCGGTACCCGATAGGGCTTGCTCACCTCTTCGATAATCTGGTTTACCAGGCGCAGCACATTAGACTCTGTGGTAACACCCTCCAGAATAATGGCAAATTCATCACCGCTGGTGCGCGCCAAGCTATCACTTTTACGCACACAGGAGCGCAGTCGGTCTGCGACCGCCTGAATAACCATATCACCGGCTTCGCGGCCATAGGAGCTGTTAACGCTCTTGAACTTATCCAGGTTAATGGAGAACAGTACTACTTTTTGCCGGGAACGCTCAGAGCGTTGAATGGCATGTGTCAGCCTGTCATTAAAGAAAGTACGGTTGACCAGCTCGGTTAGGGGGTCGCAATGGTCATGGTAGGCCAGTTTGAGGTGGGCCTCCTTAACCTGCAACAGATAGCGGAGAGAGCGCTCAAGTGCGTTGGCATCAAGTGTGCCCTTAATCAGATAATCACTAACGCCAGCTTTAATAAGAGAGCTGCCTAAAATGTTGTCCAGCTCGGCACTGATAACAATAATCTGTGTTGAAGAATAGTATGATTTGATCTCATCTAGCAGCTCAATATCTGACTCACTGCTAAATGAATAATCTGTAAGAATAATATCGAAGGTCTCATTAGCCAGGGCGCGCAAAGCCTTGCCTACGGTCCGACACCAGGTAAGCGAATAGGTTAACCCCTCTATCTGCTGGAGCAGGGATTCAAGAAAAAGGCGCTCCGTATGCTGGTCATTGACCAGTAATATCTTTACCAACTCCCCCTGCTGATGATGTATCAATATATCCTCACAACCGATTGACGTGCCGTTTTTTTATAAGAAGAGATGTGCTCGATTATGCTTTTGGTTCCAAACCACGGAGAGCTAGAGGTTGAAGTTTAGTCCCTCTCAACCCCGGCTCCCCTCCCTGACGCTTCTATATTGAGGCAGGGTATTGTCGCTTACCTCGGTTACGTGCTTTGATCCAGAATATACTGCACCACAGCTTTCAGCTCATCGTCTGAACAGTCACCGCAAGTGCCCTTGGGCGGCATGGCATTGATGCCATCTTTAACATTTTTCATCATCACATCCATACCCTTTGCGACCCGCGGCGCCCAGGCTGCTGCGTCACCAACCTTGGGAGCCCCAGCGATACCAGAGGAGTGACAGGCGACGCAGACCTTATTATAGATTTTTCCGCCAGGCCGGCCTGTAGATTTAGCAGGTGGAGCCGCTGTGGCGACAGGGTTTTTTATGGCAGCCTTCACATCATCATTATTGGTCTTGCAATCCTGTCCCTGAATACAGACCTCACCCACTGGCTTGATACGTTGGATAATATCCCCCAACTCGTCAGCAGATAATTGCACTGACATCCCCGCTAAAAATAACGGTAACACAGAATAAAACATCCGAAAAACCAACCGGTTTAAAGCTGTATGCACGGTACGTACCTCGTCTTGGAGTAAATAAAAATTTGCATGATTATAACGGGTATGTGACTGATGGAGAATAGAAAGATAGATCTTGCGTCAAACTGCTAATGGCCGTAGACGAATACAGCCTCGATCAGTATCATTGCGCCCTGAAATTTTAGAATTTATTGCGCCCGTAGCTCAGCTGGATAGAGCGCTGCCCTCCGGAGGCAGAGGCCAGAGGTTCGAATCCTCTCGGGCGCGCCATAAAATTGATAAGTTACGCACTTTTCGTTTTTATAATTTCCCTGGCTACCCGATTAGCCATTTTTGTATCAATTTACTTGAAGAGTAACGTGCTTTCCTGTTCTTTCAAGCATATCAATCAATGCATCGATGGTGAATTTGGCTGATTTACCTCGCATGACATCTGAGACTCTAGGACGTGTGACGTGAAGAACGCGTGACGCTTCCTCTTGTTTTAATTGTTTGTCTTTAATCCATTCACTAATAGAGCACATTAATTGGGCTTTTATTTTTAATTTTGTTGCCTCTTGTTCAGAAAAGCCAAGATCCTCGAAGATATTGCTAGTACTTGATGTTATATGCGTAATAGATGTGTCGATATCATTCATGATTTACTCCCTTTAACTACGGCGTTATACCTGATTTTCGCTATCTCAATGTCTAGAGGGCGCGTTTTTTGTGACTTTTTCTGAAAAGAGTGAAGCACGTAAATTTTCCCTGCAAATTTAGCGATATACATAATTCGAAAAGCATCACCGTCATTGCTTATGCGAATTTCTTTAACGCCAGCACCTATTGCCTGAAATGGCTTCCAGTCTTCAGGGTTTAGCCCATTTTGAACCCGGTGTAGTTGGTAGCCGACATCCTGTTTGGCCTCTACAGGAAAACAGAGCAGGTCTTTATAGCTAGTGCCGACCCAATGAATCTCTTTTTCACGCCTCATGCATGGAATGTATTAAATTTAGTACATCCTGTCAATGCTTGCGGCAGTGGCGAAAGCCGTGAATCAAAGTAAGGAACTTGATGAGACGGGGTGTCCATGTTCAAACTGCCGTTGCGTGTGGCATCATCAGCAAAGGGCCATGGCGTAGTGCGAAACCCCCAGGGATCAATCAAGCACTGACATTAGACTGCTTGAAATCTGAGGGGCTTTATTCGCTGCGTGATGGTTGGATCAAGTTTCACTATCCTAAGTGAAACGCCCTGTGCGGATCCGCATGCAGGGTGTTGTGGGGGCTGAGGGTTAGAGACCCTCGGCTACCCGATTATATTTCATATTTTTGCATCTAACGTGCACGCCTCTACGAGGCTTCTACCCATTACAGCAGGATAAATTGTTGTAAAAATCTCACCGCCATCCCAAGCAGTTGGCAATGATATGCAGCCAAGCTGTGAAAGATTGGCTAAAGCCAATGTAACCTTCTTGCTTGGTTGTAAAGGTTCTATTTTTTCATTTTCATCTTCAATTTCTACAGCATCAGGGAGCTGTGCTGTTAATATGGACTTGTTCTTTATTTCATCTTCTGGAAGTGAATAGATGGCTGACAATATCTTTGCTTCTAAATGAGACAACCTCTCCAATATATCAATGTATGAACGGTTGAGGTCTACACCGCTACTAGTGGTTGAAGAATTAACAAGAAGTTTTGCCCACATATTTTGTAAATAATCATCATCCTCTAAAGAAGCCGCTTCTAATAGAGGAATAGCAAGTTTTAGCGGTATTGGTTTTGTTGGTGTGTCGATACCAATATTTTTCATATACTCACTGGCACGTTGCATGAGACGCACTTGTCTCTCCCAGCGCATATATTTCAATTTATCCTCAAATATGCCAACGCCTTGCTCAAGAGGGCCGGAAACATATCTTGAAATAAAGCCGCCAAACTGCTGACTTGCGTCAATAGCTTGACCAGCTATTTTTGCAACTTCTTGAGTCGCTTTTGCTGATTCTTTGATGGCTTCAGTTTCTTCACTCATTTTTCTTTCCTGGAATCTAACGTCGCCAATAACTGGGATTTGAGAGCGATAGAGAACAAATTCCCATGTTAATTGACCTTGTGTACGCCCAGCATGGGCGTGAACTAATGAGGTGAAAGTCCTCTGTAGGA
>CAYYRK010000175.1:0-5121 GCA_964473915.1 uncultured Pseudomonadales bacterium | reverse complement strand
GGGGCACTTTATTGCCCTTAACAACCCTGAGCTACGCCGTGAAATCAAACAAATAATAAAAAACCTTCACGCATTCAAAGAGATTGCAGGTAGAAGATGGCGGGAACAGTCTCAATCAGGCATTGGGTCAGATATTGACCAGCTTTTTGATAAAACATTTTTAGAGCTTATTTTTTCCGCTGATACGGTGGAAACAGCGTTGCAAAAGGAGATGGCAGGGCAACTTCAGGCATTCACCCTCTGGCAAGCACTATTGATTGTAGCCATCCTAATACTGGGCGTCATCACTGGCATGATACTTTATCGCCATGAGCGCAGGCGCATAAACGATCTGCAGATATTATATGACAAGGAGGAAAACCTACGTATCACGCTTAACTCTATAGGTGATGCGGTTATCGCTACAGATGCCAGTGGTAATGTTACCAAAATGAACCCCATTGCCGAGCGCCTGACCGGCTGGAAATTGGAGCAGGCACGCAACAAACCGCTACCCGAGGTTTTCAATATCGTCAATGCCCATACGATGAAGCCAGCTGTCAACCCGGTAAAATTAGTGCTTGAAACCAATAAAACTGTTGGGCTGGCTAATCATACAATGCTGCTATCCAGGAATGGCGCCCAATACCAGATTGCAGACTCCGGCGCGCCCATCCGATCTCCCGACGGAAACACCATTGGCGTGGTGCTTGTATTTCGTGATGTCACTACAGAATATGCATTAACAGAATCACTGAGAAAAAGTGAAGAGGATGCCCGCGATTTAGGGGTGGTTATTGAACAGTCATTGAATGAAGTTTACATTTTTGATGCCACCTCATTGAATTTTATTCACTGCAACAGGGGGGCGTTAAAAAACATTGGTTACTCATTAACTGAGCTACAGAAGCTGACGCCATTAGACATCAAACCCACCATGACTGCTGAATCTTTTGAAACACTGATTGCCCCTTTAGAGGATCACACAGAAGAAAAAATTGTTTTCGAAACAGTCCACCGTCGTAAAAATGGCGGGCTTTACCCCGTTGAGGTTCACCTGCAACTGCTGTCATACCGAGGAAAACCCGCTTTTGCGGCCGTTATTTTAGATATTACCGCTCGAAAAGCAGCAGAGGATAAAATTTATCTTTTATCTCGTGTATTTAGTGACACTCACGAAGGGATCATCATTACAGCACCTGATGGAGCCATCGTTGAGGTGAATCCCGCCTTTTGTGAGATAACCGGCTACAATCACGAAGAGGTGATCGGAAACAACGCCAACATTCTAAATTCTGGCGCACACGAGCTTCAGTTCTATACCGAGATGTGGCAGGCCCTGACGGAGCAGGGCCACTGGCAGGGAGAGGTATGGAACCGTAAGAAAAGTGGTGTTATTTATGCGGAGCTGCTGACCATCTCCTCTTTAAAGGATGGTGAGGGCAACACGCTAAACTACGTGGGAATATTTTCTGACATTACCTACCGTAAAGCGCAGCAGGAAGAGCTGGAGAAAATGGCGCACTACGATCCGCTGACTCAACTGCCTAACCGCACACTTTTTTATGACCGCTTTCTTCAGGCAATAGCCCATAACAAACGAACAAAGACACTGCTGGCGGTCTGCTTTCTTGATCTGGATAACTTTAAGCCTGTCAATGATCGCTATGGCCACAGTATCGGCGATCAACTACTGATTGAGGTGTCTGCGCGCATTAAAGCCAGCATCCGGGAAGAGGATACCGTTTCTCGCCAGGGTGGAGATGAGTTCACCCTCCTGCTGGGTGGTCTGGACTCACCGTTTCACTGTAAACAGATGCTAAAGCGGATACTTAATACCCTGACCAAGCCCTACCCGCTTGACGGACAGATGATCAGAATCAGCGCTTCAATTGGAGCAACACTCTATCCGCAGGACGATAGTAATATCGATACATTAATACGTCATGCTGATCATGCGATGTATCAGGCAAAACTGGCTGGCAAAAACTGCTATCACCTGTTTAATGCCGAACACGACCAAGAGCTTATTCAGAAAAACCAAGACTTCAATAAAATCCGTCAGGCCCTGGACAATAATGAGTTCTGTTTGTATTACCAGCCCAAGGTTAATATGAGTACAGGGGAGCTGTTCGGGATGGAGGCACTGATCCGTTGGCAACATCCAGAAAGAGGATTGATTCAACCTTTGGAGTTTTTGCCGTTCATTAAAGAGACAGAACTGGAGATTCAGATTGGAGAATGGGTCATTCAGCACGCACTGAAACAACTATGCCTCTGGGAAAAGCAGGGCATAACACTTGAAGTTAGCATCAACATTGCCTCCTACCACCTGCAATCAGGGTCTTTTGTTCAGCAACTTGAAAAAGCCCTGTTAAAGCAACCAACGGTAAATCCTGGCCATTTACAGCTGGAAATACTGGAGAGCAGTGCACTCGGTGATACTCATACTATTAATAGTATTATCAAATCGTGCCAGGATGCCCTGGGCGTTCATGTGGCTCTGGATGATTTTGGAACCGGTTACTCCTCTTTAACACATTTGAGAAATTTGCCGGCAAGGATCATTAAAATTGATCGCAGCTTTGTGCAAGATATGCTCGACGACCCAGATGATTACACCATTATTGACGGTATAATCAACCTCGCTGATTCTTTCGACCGACAGGTCATCGCTGAAGGCGTTGAAACCACTGCGCACGGCCTGATGCTACTGTTGATGGGCTGCCAGCAAGCACAGGGGTATGGTATCGCACGCCCAATGCCGGCTGATGACATTCCAGAATGGATAAACAGCTATACTCCCAACGAGGAGTGGATAGCCTGCAGCCACAACAAACAGTCATACAACCAAAAAGAGAACAAGCTTCAACTACTCAGCCTTACTCTTGCACAGTGGCAGAAAAAATTTGAAGCGGCTATCCAATCACCAGCTGATGCTAGACCAAGCTGGCCCATAATGGATCGAGAAAAATGCCCCTGTGGAAAAAATTGGGTCAAGCGAGAAAAACACAGCCGGCTATTTAACACCAGCTGGCTGGCTGAATTTGATCAAGCCCATAAAGATATGCACTTTCTGGCTAATTCACTGCAAGCCCTTTACCAGGACAAAGGCGCCGATGCAGCGATAGAGGGCCTCCCCTTATTCAAAATTGAGCTAGAAAAAATGGCTACTCTTCTACAACAGGAGAGCTAACACTCGGCGTTACCCTGAAATATTCTGAACAAGCTCAACAAAATAGCTGCTAAACTATAGTTGAGCTTATCCAGCGTCTTAGTCAATGGAGTGATTAGCCCCTGATGCCAACAGAAAATATATTTCTTGCGCGCCAGCCAATTTTTGACAGGAAACTGAACCTGATTGGCTACGAATTGCTGTTCCGACCGGATGTCAGCGAGAGCAGTTATTCAGCGGCTCAGCTCCAGGGTGATCAGGCCACCTCTATTGTAGTGTTCAACGCGCTTTCAGAAATTGGCATTCAGAACCTGGTCGGGAATAAAAAGGCCTTTATCAACTTTACCCGTAATCACCTGATTAACCCACCACCGGCGCCACCTGAAACCATCATCATTGAGGTACTGGAGGATATTGAACCCGACCCAGAAGTCCTTGAAGCCATACGAGCACTAAAAGAGAGCGGCTACACCATCGCCCTGGATGATTTTGTCTATGCGAACAAATTCCAGCCCTTTCTCGAGCTTGCTGATATTATTAAAATTGACGTGCTGGAAACAAAAGGGGAAACGCTCGAACAACAGGTCGCGAGATTGCAAAAATACAACTCAATATTACTGGCTGAAAAAGTTGAGGATGCAACGATGCTTAATCGCTGCCGATCATTGGGGTTCGACTATTTTCAGGGTTATTTTCTCAGCAAACCCAACCTGGTGACAGGACAAAAAATAGCCTCAAACAAAATAGTGGTAATGCACCTGCTCACTCAGCTGCAGGCCCCGGATATTAACCCTGAAAAGTTACACCGCATCATCTCCAGTGACCCTGCTCTTAGCATAAAATTACTGCGCATGGTCAATTCTGCAGCACTACGCCGGGTGGAGAAAATTGAGTCCCTGTTTCGTGCCATTGTCATGCTGGGACTGGATAACATCAAGCACTGGGCAACAATGCTGGTACTCTCTAAATTCCAGGACAAGCCAGTTGCGCTCTATGAACAGACGATGCTCAGAGCCAGAATGTGTGAGTTGCTGGGGTCTGTAGTAGCAGACAAGGAAGCAGATATTTTTTTTACTGTCGGCATGCTTTCCATGCTAGAGGCTTTTTTCGATACCTCCATGGAGGAGCTGCTCTCCTCCATATCCCTCTCGGAGGAGAGTCAGGATGCACTTCTGAACCACGGGGGTAGAGCCGGCTTAATACTGGCCACAGTGCAAGCTTACACAGAGGATCAATGGCAACATATTGAATGGAATAAACTGCTATCCTATGGGATTAATGCCAACACCATCCACAATGCACACCTGGAGAGTTTGGAATGGACCATCGAAACCGCCAGCACAGTCTTTAATACCACTAATGGAACCTGACTATTGCCTGAAGAACTGATCGACATTGGTGTAAATCTCACCAGCTCCGCCTTTAACAAGGACCGCGACCAAACGGTCCAGCGTGCCGTGGATGCTGGCATAGTAGCTATGATTCTGATTGGGAGCGACCTGGCTGACAGCCTGGCGGCCATTGAATTGGCTGGTCAATATCCCGCTTGTTACACTACAGCTGGCATACATCCACACCACGCAAGTGATTTTGAGTCTGCAACCGAAAGTGAGCTAAGATCTCTGGCGGCAAACCCTCTGGTGAAAGCGCTGGGTGAAACAGGCCTGGATTTTAACCGTAATTATTCACCACAAAAAGATCAAATAAGAGCCTTTGAACAACAACTAGAGCTTGCCTGCGAGCTTAAGCTGCCAGTTTTTATGCATGAAAGAGATGCGCACGAGACCTTCCTGACTATCCTGAAAAATTACCGGGATCAACTCAACAATGCGGTGGTACACTGCTTTACCGGTTCCCAAAAGGCACTGTTTGCCTATCTGGATATGGACCTACATATAGGTATTACAGGCTGGGTCTGTGATGAGCGCAGGGGGACACATCTGCACTCTTTATTAGCAAACATACCT
>CAYYRK010000174.1:0-5146 GCA_964473915.1 uncultured Pseudomonadales bacterium | reverse complement strand
GCGCGTTTTTGCCTTGCCTGGAACCAAAATCATCTCTCGTGCAAAGGTCTCATTTAAGGTATTCACCAAAGAGTTACATCCATTTTTACACAGCAGCATCTGTGTTGGTTGGAATATACTGCCAGAGATGGATGGTTGGTGGATACAATATTATCAATAACCCAGAAACTTCGGCTTGCGTTTTTCAAAAAAAGCAAGCTGCCCCTCTTTAAGATCCTGGCTGTTAAACCCTTGGTCAAGAAGCTTATCGGCGATACTCATCTGCTCTTCATCAAGCGAAGATCTATCCCCTATCATATTAATGATCTTTTTTATCCCTTTGAGTGATAATGGTGCATTCTCGGAAATCTCTTCAGCCATTGCGAAGGTTGTTGATACCAGCTTATCCCTGGCAACCAATCTATTCACAAGACCCATGGTGATAATCTCAGCCTCTACATAGGCTCGTCCGGTAAAGAAAACCTCTTTGGCACGAGCCATCCCTAAAACTTCAACAAACTGTTTTATGCCATCAGCATGATAAACAGCCCCCAGTTTAACCGGTGGCATACAAACCTTAATATCGTCAGCACCGATACGAATATCACAACAAAGCGCAAGGTTCAACGCAAGACCAAAGGTATCGCCATTGAGCATTGCAATAGTTGGGTATGGGAACTGTCTCAGTGTTTCTAACGCCTGCATGGGTGAATCAATATTTTTCAGGGCCTCCAGCAACCTTGGATCAGCACTGACTGGAATGGCCTGGAGGTCGAATCCAGCAGAAAATGCCCGCTCGCCGGAACCGGTAATTATTACCGCTCGAACCGAGTCATTTCTGGCCCACTCCTCGAGTGTTAACTGAAGCTTTGCCAGCATCTCCAGTGAGAGTGCATTTCTCTTTTCCGGGCGGTTAAATGTTAATATTCCAACATTATTTTTTATCTCACATAAAACCAAATCAGTTGGCACTGTCTCTAACCCCTTTTCCGACAACTTCGCCATAATAAGTCAAGCCTACAGCTGAAATGCAATACTACACAGATCAGGTTGTAGGCTTGGCCATAAAGAGTCTATCTTCTTGCGTTATTCTACACGGAGCAGAGCTTAACCGACTACTTCAGTATTTTCAATACCGGCGGACTTACCCCATGGATCCTGCCCATCCTCTAATTTACCCAGGACAGTTTGACTTGACTCATTCACTTGTAACCGCCTATGGCAACCAGGACACTGCCGCAAGCTAATGGATGAATCAATCCGGGGATTATACAGGTAGCGAAAATCCTCTAACTCCGCCTCATGGGCGCATTCAGTACATTTCATTAGAAATTATCCTTATCTTTATGTTGGGCGGAGCTGTTACCTTCCGCCCACTGTAGTTGATCTATTTAAGTCAGATTTTCGTCAGGCCTAGCCTAGCCCCTGAACCGTTCGTTGAATGATGTTATCTTGCGTCTTGCGGCTAATGTCAACGAAGTGAGCACTGTAACCTGCCACTCTGACAATAACCTCCTGATAATCTTCCGGGTCGCGCTGCGCAGCACGCAAAATCTTATCAGACACCATATTAAACTGAACATGACTAATACCCAGGTCAGCCCAGGTTTTCATGTAGGAACTCCACAGACGAAAACCTTGCTCACCCGCAAGCTGGGTAGGCGAGAGCCGCTGATTAAGCAGTGCGGTTCTAACATCGGTGATATGGTCGATCTTGCCTACAGATTTGAGTACAGCCGTAGGACCGGCCTTATCCAGCCCTGGCCCTGGTGATACGCCACCATCATAGAGCGCATCTCCGCGACGACGGCCATTAGGCAGCGCGCCGACAATATTCGCGTAATGGATGTTGGCAGAAACGTTCTGTGGCAAAATTGGCCAGGGGTTACCGCTAGGATCTCTGATCGTTTTGGAGTGCTTGGCAGCATCGCGCAGACAACGCAGCATCAGGTCATCAGCATAGTCGTTATCATTACCCCACTTAGGTGCATTTTTAACGAAGTCCAGGCGCATCTCTTCATAACCATTCCACTCAGCCTCAAGCGCGTCCACCAACTGGCTCATGCTGTACTTTTTATCTTCAAAAATAAACTTTTTGATCGCTGCCAGGCTGTCAATATTTTCAACCCAGGTAAAGGCTGTTATCCATGCATTACCACGCTCTCCCACGGGGCTCACAGCATCAAGCCCTGATTCAACAGAACGTTCACTAAGGGCAGAGAGCATGGGACGACCAAAAAATTCAGGGTCCTTGACCCGACCCAGATTCACTGTACGAACCAGAATATTCATCAACCATTGAAGCTGGGTTTTCCAGGCCGCATACACCTGCTCAAAGTCGGTAAAGTTCCGCGCATCACCGGTTTTCGGCCCCATCTGCATGTTGACCACATGGTCATAACCATCATGCATCACATACTCGATGATTTTGGCAGAATTCATGGTCGCAGAGGCCATACGGAAGGGGGAAAAGCCATGCTTAGTGGTTGGGTTAGGTGACATACAGGCCATATGAACCCAAGTTCGCGCTTCCTCAATCGGGTGGCCATACCAATGCATGCTGTTGGCAATCAACACCGGATCGTTGCGGAATGTGGGGTAACCCAGACCCTGACGAACACATTCAAAGCACTCACGCATCACCTCTGTTGAAACCTTGGGGTGCCATCTGAAACCAAAGGTTGGGTTCGCCAGACGAACCAGCCTGGATGCCTTTAACAGCGCAATGGTCATACCGTTACAGGCATCAGAACCATCCTGATTAACGCCACCCAAAGTCCAGACAAAGGTGCCGGCAACACCCTGTATTCCCTCTCGAGCCCAGCGCGGGCTAAAACCACCTATCTCTCCAGCTCGACACATGAACTCTGCGATAAGATCCTGCGCTTCATCTTCCGTAATGTTCTTCTCAATCTCTACATCTTTCGCATACAAGGCACCATGGTAGTAATCAGGGCGTGATGCCCAGGAACCTTCATTGGTTTCATAGCGAAAAAACACCTGGCAGAAATGATCATATTGCAGGGATTCATGCAGTGTGCGCGGTGGATGCGCTGGTACACGCTCACAGACCTCTGCAAGCTTATACAACTCCTCTTTACGTGTTTCATCTGTTTCGAAATGCTCAGCCAGAGTCCTGGCAAACCGTGCGAAACGCGCGGCATAACGGATACCCGCTTCCAGAACAATACTCATGGCTTCCCAATTATTCAGCTTATCGTAAAGATCAAGAATATCTGGGCCAGGCACACCGATACTTCTTTCCTCGGCCGCATCCATTTGCTCTTCAATTTCAGCAAGAATTTCTGTAAAAGCCCGCTTGCCAGTCATGAAGTATTCATAGTTCTTACCAGAGTAGCCAAACGCAGATGATGGCATGCCCCAGCCAATGGCTCCCGACTGAAATTTAACCGCGTCCTCAGGATCAAGTAGACGTGAAATTTTGTCCAGCGAAGTCTGCCCCGCCCAGTAATCATTAAGCTCGGCTACCTTTTTCAGGGTTTCCGCTTCAGGTTCAGCATGGACTCCAGGTTCGTTATATACCTCGGTATTCAAGTTTGAAGCACCGTCGATACGCCAGCTAAGATTGTGCGGAGCGCCGCCGGTATACCCAACGATCTGCGCATGATCTGTAATAAAAATAGGGATGTTATCTAGCTGGTGAGCAATAGCCTTAGCCCTGCGCAAGATGGAACAATCGTTGGGGTTGCTTTTCCAGCTTTCTGTAAACAACGTCACAAAATCCATATCGATTTTAACACCTTCAGGATAATTGCCTCCCTGCGCTCCCTTTCTCCAAACACCCTTTCGAAGGGAATCAATTCGCGGTGAACGCTCCTTTTCTGCAAGCCACCACCACTGCTCTTTCTCTCTGAGCTCATCTGCACTCTTTAACGCAAGAATACTACTGACTTTTGCCGATTTAGTTTCCGTTTCACTTAATATATTCACTGTAAAGTCCTCAGATTTTTGTTATCTGTCTCTGCTCTCTTATCATCGAGGCATTCGTATTATTTTTTTGAATTAAACCAGGAGCTACTTCTTTGTGAAATGCTCACAGGCGCCATTTTCAGACGTTGGTTTGGCCGTGTGATACATCTGTTTAGCATCTAATTCACGGCGCACACAATCCCCTTTCGGAGACTTTTCATTCAATGGAAAATAACTTTTACACTCTTTACAACTTGACATTTTATATACCCCCAGAGGTTATCTACTTTGATTCTGTTTTTGTTGCCATCTGCCGCTGAGCTCTCTGGAACGATGGATCAGAACATTCATGGCCATCCGTATCCACCATCTCCATTTTGCTAAATTCAGTGCAGTTCGCCGCGTCTGTATTAAAAAATGTAATCATCCCATTCTCCCCCTCTGTTAGAATGACCGCAGGATTAGCAGCCAGATCCGAACCCGTTTTTAGAATACTGCACGAACCACGGCCATCTGAACCATAGGCCGTTTCTTTAAAATTACCGCACAAACCGCAGGCCATATCAGGAATATTATCTAGTTCCTCTGTTTTTTTACTTTGAGCACTGCTCATCTCTTCCTGCATTTTTTTCCAGTTATCACGCCTTCCCATTTAAAAACCCCTTAAACGATTATTAGATTATTGGTGGGTAGGAAAAATATCAATCCCTCCTACACAGCATTAAAGTAAAGCAAAAAAAGTGCCACTCCAGCATCACCATCGGATCAACTTACCTAAATGACCCCGCTTATCGAGATAATTTAACTATTTTATTGTGATAAATTAACTGGTTATTGTTTATTATGAATAAATATCACTACTTGATACCAAGCGCAGCACCCAGCAAAAAACAAAAAAACGCCGCCTGAAGATACGGGTCATAAATGTCCCGCGGTATTCCAGAGAAATCGTATATGATATTGAATATACATGTGTTTTTATGGTAACGGGCACATAGCGACCAACTGAGCGTTTATGACCCAAAAACCAGCCTGGCATTATCAATGGTTATCTACATGGACCCATTAGCGATCACCCATTAAGCAAGGTCTTTGCTCGAGAGATGATTTTGACTCCAGACAAGGCAAAAAGGTGCGCAAAGAGGGGCTATTGCATGGATGCAAGAGGTCGAGCGATGCAGAATGCCGTAGCCGAGTTTATAGTTGCAAGTGATTTATAAAACCAAGGGGTCAGCCA
>CAYYRK010000173.1:0-5198 GCA_964473915.1 uncultured Pseudomonadales bacterium | reverse complement strand
TCCAGGGCGACAGCATCATAGCTCACATCCATGCCTTCCTGAACATCAATAATGATCGCCGAGCCAAAAATCCCACCAGCAACCGCTTCGTGAGTGTCATCGATTTCTGTATCGGCACCAACAATATCGGCAGCACCGGAAGTTAATGTCCAAACTGCTTTTGGATTATTGGCATCTGGATCCCATGCCATAACAAGTCCAGCACAGTTAGCCGGAACACCATCAGCGCCATGTGTTGCCCAGGCTTCAGGATTAAAGTCATTCTTAATGACGGTGGTATCATCTATATCTTCTTCATCCATGGCATCAGCATCAAGAACATCATCCCGAACCACACCCATTTCGATCACTTCAAGGTGACCAACACGAGTACGATCTGCACCCTGAGGACCACCCTCGCCATTTGAGTACGCCTCTCCATCATACTCAAACGTCAAAAATGGCTGCCCTGCTGCGGGGATTGCCGGCACAGTACAGGAGGTATCTCTTGTTATAAGCCTAGCGCCATCGCCTTCAGCGTCAGCGATTACCGCGCCCGTCCACACATCATGCGGAGACAGGTACAGGTTAAAATCGAGAACTTCCTGACTGTTCATCGACTCTACAAATCGAACTTTTACTGCTTTCACATAATCTGTAGTGTTGACGATAGTAACCAGCGTATCGTTACCACCTTCTACCGTATAAAGCGGATAAAGCAATACTTCACCAATCCCATTCGGGTTAACTTCCACGGCATTTGCGGAACCTACTAAACCAAGAGTGCTGGCAAGAGCTATCGCTGCGGGCAATGATTTTCTAATCATTTCAATTTTCCTTTTAATTAGTCTTTGAAACGTGTTAAGTAAAACTACTCTCAAAACTGAACATAAAACCCAAACTTCTAGACGATGCGCATACTAGACGCGACACAACAACAATGCAATATTATTTCTAAAGCATATCATAACTGTGCGAGCTACCATCAAATCACCTCGAGCCGAGCATTCAAACGGCACACACCCAACGAGCGGTCCCAACCATCACCCCTAAACAAGTTGCGAAGCCCCTTACTGATTGCCTCTATGGTAAACGCCAGCCAAGCTAGAACTATCGCGAAAAAATCCTAGCCCGACCGACGCCCCAAATCAACACGAGACTTAAGGAACCTACAGCGATTATCGCCAAAGGGCAAATTAATACTAGCCGACGCATAAGGATTACGCAAGGCCACATAAAAATAAAAATATCTTTTTTACGCCACAAAGTGATGAGCAGAATATAGCTATAAAGACCTTGGCACAAGTGACGGCTTTGATTTCAGGTAAGGCAAAAATGTGCGCATAAAGAGATTTTACACTCGTTACTTGCAAGCACGACGTTTTAGGGTTTTCTATCTAGGGGTCAGAGTATCGTCTTAATTGGCACTGTGGCCTTTTCGATCAGCAGCGACAAGGATGCTTGCTACCGCTGGATTCAGGGAGAATTGCTCAAATTCCGCAACACCCGACACTGGACATCTCTCATTAATGATTCCAATCAGCAGCATTTAATTCCCTACTTCAACTTCCACCGCCCCTGTTTTTTCCCGAAAACCTGGATCGATGAGAAGGGAAAACAGCGCAAGATTTACCGCTACGAGACTATGATGGCACCCTAAGACAAACTCAAGTCACCGCCCAATGCCAAAGATTATTTGAAACCCGGCGTCAGCTTGACCCAATCGTTTACAAGGCCAGCGACAACCAGGCGCGGATCAACCACAAAAGACCCGCCAAAAACTCTTCAGAACAATACATAGACGGACGCTGAAAGCCGGTTGACAAAATGCTCTGCCGCCCTCCATTCAGACTCAATTTTATAGACTGGAAAACACTGCGCACCCCCAATAACTGGCGAAACCATCTGTTAGTTATTGAGGCAGAACGACTAACGCCGCACACCACACCCTTGGCGAAAGCCTTGCAGCATTGCCCGACAATTTTTTCCCCGCGGCCAGATGACGAGAGTAAAAATCAAGAATTTCGCAAGCATCCTCGGTATATCGTTTAGCTTCCAGCGCAGAGGGATATAGCGTTTTCTATACAACCAGATGCGATTACGCATCATATACCTCAGCCTCTGGGGGGAATGCTGGTATATCACCAACTTTCCACCGAAGAATATAACTACCTGATCACCTATTCTATGATTTAAAACGGCGGCAAACACCCCGACACTCTGGTAGCCCTCATTAGCCGCCCGATAACACCATTCTACATCCACGCTATCAATAAACAGCGCCTCATCAAATAAACCGACCTCGCCCAGCACACTGAGCCGGATCAAACTACCCGATGAAATCACAAAATCAGGATAACAATTCCTTTCGTCAGCACAATCACCGGGGCAAAATAGTTTTGTGACCCGACAGTAACCAATCTTAAAAAAAGGCAATATACTATCGTTACGGTCATCACGACATTGGGGCGCCACCACCGCCACAGACACGCCCTGACTGAGTAGCTGCTGCTCTTTATCTAGCAAGCGCCTCACCATAGATGGCCCAGGAACACTGTCTTGATCGAGCAGCAACACATGGCTGAAACCATTAGTTCGCGCCCAATAGCACCCTTCATTTTGCCCCGCGGCCAACCCCACATTGACTGCCAGTGCTACAATGTGGCACCGTTTAAAACACTTCAATTGCGGCAGCATGGTCTCGGAAGGGGCTTGACTGGAGGCATTATCCACAATCACCAGCCCATCCACCTGGGGCCAAAGACTGGTTAAAAGCTCTGCCAAGCGCACAAAGGACGGCTCATAAGTTACTACTACCGCACAGATTTTCTCCATTACCAACCTACACTACCAGGGTTAAGCGCTTAGCTTCAGGGCACCAAAAAAACCATTTACCACACTGCACATTGCAAACACCCACCAGAAAACATGCCGCATCATCTCAGCTAAACGTGACATTGTCGAACAATCAATCTGCCCGTAATCGCAACAACCATGATTTCTGATTGGCACGAGTTAAATAGCATGTATAATTGCCACTACAATGGTAGTTAGCGAAACTAAACCACCACCTAAAAGCAGGCCCAGACAATACGCACCCAGCTAGAGCCCATAAACTTTTAGAAACCACAAACGGGAATGCCTCCCACTGCTTGCACATATACATCAAACACAATAATCGTATGCAGGACTGTTACCCATGGTCGACTCAATCAATTATTCCTGGACTGTCAACTTTTCTCAAAGCACAAAGCCTACAGTTAAAAAACCCGAGACTGAGCTGCTCGCTTTCGATTTACACGATGAGTACCTATTATCCAACAACCTAATGCTCGTCAAAAATCATCAAACAGGTGCACACGCGGCATTCAAGGCCGACGTACTACAACTTTTAAGGAGCTGCCGCAATTTTAGATCTATAGAGGAGCATACGGCCAAGCTAAAAACCTTGTTCCCAGCCCTATCAGGGCGGTCAGATGAAATCACTAACATCCTATCGCAAACACAAAAAAACGGCCTAATGACCTCAATGCAAAACAGCATTAGCTCACTACAACGCAGCGATAACCTTCCACCACCTCCCGCTGACAAGCCGATCTTGTTTATCCCCACCTGCGACCGGCCAGCCGCACTAGAGCGCCTCATAGTATCAATACTTGCTAACTGCAATACACAGCAGTTGGCACGATGCATTATCATTGACGACTCACGCATGGAAGAAAATCAAAAGAAAAACAAACTTCTTGTCAAAAATAAAATCGGTTCTCAGCCTTTTCAATTTAGCTACTTCGGAGCAAGCGAGCAGGAAAAACTAAAAGCAGCATTAACCTGCCAACTTCCACAATTTTCGGAAGAAATCAACTTCCTCATTGGCGTTCAATCCGAACATAAAATTGCAACACCTGGCCGAAGTCGTAACCTGGCACTACTGCTATCAATCGGCCAACGTGCGATCATGCTCGATGATGATATATTATGTGAAAATTTCCTACCCCCTTATCCCAAACGCAGCATCGAACTATCCACACTACAACGCGAAGCCGAATTCTATGAGCACGACAGCGACTGGCTTGCTCACCGTGCCCCGACTAGCGACCCCCTCAACCACCACATCAGTTTACTGGGATCTGAACTCCATCATTTACAGGCAAACATAGATGACTCACAGACAAAAGAAAATTTCTTCATTGACTCAGTCGAGGCGCTAGCCAATGTCAACTCAGACTCAAAAATACTCATTACCGCATGCGGCACTTATGGCGACCCTGGCACATCGAATAACGAGTGGCTTTATCTCTTGGACAAAATATCAAGAGCAAAACTCTACTCCTCAAAGGAGAAGTTTATAAAAGCTAAAACTGGCAGAAACTGCTGGCTCGGCAGAAGCCACTTTCACCTATCAAACAGTGCTTCACTCATGACACCCATCACCGGGGTAGACAACCGTGCTTTTCTCCCCCCGTATTTCCCCTTATATCGCAACGAAGATTTGCTGTTCGGGAAAATGCTAGATTTTATTTATCCTGGCTCGCTAACGCTAGATCTTCCCCACGCCGTACCACACCTGCCTCTCGACACACAACAACGCATGGAGAAAGCAACACGAATCACCACAAACCTGGGAGTCCTGGGACTAACAGCCAGCCATTTGACTAAGTTCAAAAACCAGATCCAATCAGAGCAACCTACAGTGAGACTTAACACGCTAGCCAATTTACTACTTGATATAGCCAGCGCGCCAAAAGAAACCATTTCTAACATCATTAAAAAAATGACTTACCAAGCAAATTCAGAGCAGCTATTCAATCTTACCCAGGCATTAGAAGAATCAACAGATGCCCCTGATTTTTGGAAGGCCGATATAAAAAAAAGAATCGCAATATATCAAACAATACTAACCACCGAAGCCGAATTAACACTTGCCGGCATCCCCAAAAGTATATGTGGAGACGACCTGCCAGATTATCTTGCCAACTTATGGCGTCAATTCGGTCATGCAGTACAGGCTTGGCCTCAAATTCGCGAGGCTGCCAGCTCGCTGGATTTAAGCAACATACTAGATTGAAAATTTACACAATAAATGCAGACACATGCCCCATGAAACTGCTGTTGACCACATCATCACCCCCCATGCTGGCAGAGCGGTGAATACAACGTCCAGCAAACACGGCATCATTCTTCACGACCACCTGCTGGTCAAGGGCGGTGCCGAAGATGTC
>CAYYRK010000172.1:3036-5350 GCA_964473915.1 uncultured Pseudomonadales bacterium | reverse complement strand
CGGTATAGTCTGACGTTTCACTAGGCGGTAGTGGCTGTAACCTGCAGCTAAAGTCTTATGGGTCTGTTAGAATGCATCCCTTTGGTGAAGGGGTTTGATTGATGGCTATTAACTGGTTTCCTGGGCATATGCATAAAGCTCGTAAGGAGATCAAGAAGGTGATGCCGAAGATGGACCTTATTATCGAGGTGCTTGATGCGCGTATCCCCTTTAGCAGTGAGAATCCGTTGGTTCACGCCCTGCGTGACAACACCCCCTGCATTAAATTGCTAAATAAGGCTGATCTTGCTGACCCGGTGGTTACTGATGAGTGGCTGAGCTACTTGGAGCGTGAGCGGGGGGTGAAGGCGGTAGCGATTACTCAGTATAAACCGGCACAAATTCGTGCCCTGCTCAAACTGTTTCGCCAGTTTTCCGGGGTGAAAGTCTCCCCGTCGCGCTCGTTACAGGCGATGATTCTGGGTATTCCAAATGTTGGAAAATCGACACTGATCAACATCCTTGCCGGGCGTATTATTGCCAAGACAGGCAACACCCCTGCGGTCACCAAGATACAGCAGCGGATCAAACTACCCGAACAGGTCGTCCTCTATGATACTCCCGGCTTTCTTTGGCCCCGGCTGGAACCGGAGGCGTGTGGTTACCGATTGGCGGCTACCGGAGCGATCAGGGATTCTGTACTGGAACTGGAGGATATTGCCCACTTTGCCATTGAATATCTGATGCAGGCCTATCCGCAAGAGTTGGCAAGCCGTTTTGAATTAGAGGGCCAGTTGGAATCAGCCCTGGAGGTGATGGATGCTATCGGTATGCGTCGTGGCTCCCTGCGCCGAGGAGGCCTTGGCGATCTGCATAAAGTTGCAGCCATTGTATTAACCGAGCTGCGTGGTGGGATGATTGGACGTGTCAGTCTGGAGCGGCCGCAGATGATTGATGATCAGACTGCAGAATTGACCTAAAATCTTCCTCTGTGCCAAAGACCCCATTTAAACAGATAAACCAGCGCTATGGCCTGAAGACCAGGCCCACTGAAAGTTAAAGCCGCCCAGATGGCCGGTGACGTCTAGTACCTCACCGATAAAATACAGGCCGGTTTGTTGTTTGGCTTCCATGGTCTTTGAGCTGATGCCATCAGTATCAACACCTCCCAAGGTAACTTCAGCGGTGCGGTAGCCCTCGGTGGCTGAGGGCTTCATCTGCCAATTATTGAGCCGTTCTCCAATGGCGGCAAGTTGTTTATCGCTGAATTGGGCCAAAGGTATCTCGGAGGATTCTGGCCACCAAAGCGCCTGTAGTTCACCCACAAGTGCTTTGGCCAGTTTCTGCCTTAAAAAACCTCGTAGCAGGGTTTTTGTCTGTTGATGTTTGGCGTTAACGAGCCACTGCGCAGCGTTAATGTCGGGCAGCAGATTGATGCTGATCTCATCACCTGGATGCCAATAATTAGAGATTTGCAATACTGCCGGGCCACTGATACCACGATGAGTAAATAGCAGGTTTTCAGTGAATGCTTGCCTATTGCAGCTGACCTCCACCTCCAGAGCTAAACCGGACAAACGTTCACAGATCGGTTTGATAAAGTTGCTGAACATCAGGGGCACTAAACCGGCGCGCTGTTGGGTAACGGTCAAATTGAACTGTTTAGCCAGCTCATAACCCAGGCCGCTACCGCCCAACCTGGGGATAGAGAGCCCGCCGGTGGCAACCACCAGAGATTGGCACGCCAACTTGAAATGAGTATGGTTCTGCGAGTAGTTGACTTGATACTGGTTGCGTCTGTCTTCATGCTGATATTTATCAGAATGACCGTTTAACGCCAGAGCTGTGATGCTACTGATGTCGCAATGGGTTTTAATCTCTACACCCGCCAGGTTGCACTCCTCTAGCAGCATAGCCCAAATATCTTTGGCCGAATCTTTACAGAACAGTTGATTGTGTTTGCGCGTTTCATATTCAATGCCATAGCCCTGGGCCATGGCGATAAAATCCCACTGTGTATAACGGTTTAATGCAGATTTGCAAAAATGTGGGTTGCTGGAAATATAGTTGTCAGGTTCAACAAACTGATTGGTAAAGTTGCAGCGGCCACCCCCAGACATCAATATTTTTTTACCGGCCCTGTTTGTTTTCTCCAGCAGCAACACACGCCGACCTCGCCGGGCGGCGGTATAGGCGCAGACCAAACCGGACGCTCCAGCACCTAATATAACCACATCGTAATCTGCTAAAGAGTGTTTCACAGGTCACCTTTCCGCTAAAAAATTATAACGTGTAATGATGGTTAAGTTAATGTCACCTGTAAACC
Organism: uncultured Pseudomonadales bacterium; assembly: GCA_964473915.1. Lineage (GTDB taxonomy): Bacteria > Pseudomonadota > Gammaproteobacteria > Pseudomonadales > IMCC2047 > CAYYRK01. Next base: position 3,045 of record CAYYRK010000172.1, on the reverse strand, counting down.
TTCATCTAC
>CAYYRK010000172.1:0-2936 GCA_964473915.1 uncultured Pseudomonadales bacterium | reverse complement strand
ACGAACACGGGCGCTGGGTAGCGACGATAAAACTAATTTTAATCTAAAAAAGGAAGCACGGTATGAGCAACGGTACAGTAAAATGGTTTAATGCAGATAAGGGTTACGGTTTTATCACTCCAGATGATGGCGGAAAAGATCTGTTTGTACACCATTCTGAAATCAAGAGTTCTGGTTATGCAACACTCAGTGACGGGCAGAAGGTAGAGTTTGAAGTTGGGCAGGGACAGAAGGGCCCGTGTGCGACCAATGTTGTTGCGATCTGATTTTTCAGAGTTTAATTCCTCGCAGCTTGCTGCGGGGGATTTGATTTATAAAACCACCTGACAGTAATTTTTTGCCCTTCTCAATGATGATTCTGAACTGAAATCTTTGCGTCCCTGGTTTTATCTGGGATATTGATAACAGGTGGGCGGTTGCTTGGTCTCCAGTGAAGTGGAGCTCAAGCAAAGCGAGCATGCTTGCTAAATGCTATTGCCCCCATTCTCAATCATAGGCTATGGTGTTGTGCCTCATCGGTTGCAGCCCAGGTCAGAGCGCCAGAAGGCTGCCAATCAGAATCAGCTCATACAGTGCGGTGTGTTGAAGTATGCCGGTTGTCTTCGGCTGTGCCTGTAAAATAGGGTTGTGGAGTAATCTGGATTTTGAATACACTAAAAACACTTTTCGATAATAATTTGGCGTGGGCAACCGCGATTACCGATGAAGATCCTGAGTTTTTCTCGAAGCTGTCCAAGCAACAGGCACCTGAATACCTGTGGATTGGCTGCTCCGATAGCCGGGTTCCTGCAAACCAGATCATAAACCTGCGTCCGGGCGAAGTGTTTGTTCATCGAAACATTGCAAATGTTGTTGTTCATACCGACCTGAACTGCCTCTCTGTAATCCAGTTTGCAGTGGATGTGCTCAAAGTGAAACATATTATTGTCTGTGGCCATTATGGGTGTGGCGGCATAGAGGCGGCAATGAATAATAACCAGCACGGTCTGATAGACAACTGGCTGCGACATGTTAAAGATGTTGCCCGTTTCAATGCTCGAAGGCTGGAAAATCTAAACTTTAAGCAAAAATTTGACCTGTTGTGCGAGCTCAATGTGGTTGAACAGGTGGCCAATGTGTGTAACACAACCATTATTCAAGGAGCGTGGGAGCGCGGGGCAGAGCTTTCTGTTCATGGGTGGATATACAATGTTAACAACGGAATTTTGAAAGACCTGGATACCTGTGTCGCTTCAAAAGAACAACTTAGAGCCAAAAATATGTACCTCACTGCGAACTCTTCTTGTGACTCAGAAGAGTTCGGGTTTGGAAGTTAAGGCCTGGCCAGGCGAAAAACGAAAAAGCACCGATAACCAGATCCAGCTATGGACTTGAGGTTTATGTAAAGACCTCAAGACCGATTTTCTGAGATGGTACGCTTCATCAGTATTAAATTTTCCTCGGATATTTCGGCAGAATCCGGTTTATTCTTCACGTAAATGGTTGCGTAGCCAGCCACGAGAAAACCAAAAATACAGGGCAGGGATAACCAGCAGTGTCAGCAGGGTGCTTGAGACTAACCCGCCAATAACAACGGTTGCCAAGGGTCGTTGAATCTCTGAACCAACCCCCGTTGCAAGCAATAGTGGCACCAGACCAAAGGCACCGATCAGTGCGGTCATGAGCACCGGCCTAAGGCGCGAGTTAGCGCCCTCCAGAATAGCTTTTTCTACACTGTTTGTATTTGTTATGCGCTGGTTGATGGAGGTTACCATCACCACACCGTTCAATACGGCTACACCGAACAGCGCGATAAAACCGATCGAGCCAGGTACCGATAAATATTGCTCAGACAACCATAATGCGATAATACCTCCGATTAAAGCCAGTGGTACATTGATCATGATCAGGGCGGCCTGGCCTAAAGAACCAAACGCAAAATAGAGTAGCAGGAAGATCAGGGCCAACGAGATGGGCACAACGATAATCAACCGCTCCTGCGCGCGTTGTTGATTTTTGTATTGACCACCAAACACCACACTGTAGCCGGTTGGCAGTTCTATCTCATTGTTAATTCGTTCACTCAATTGGCTAACCAGGCTGCCCATATCACGACCTTCCACATTGGACTGAATAACAACTCTTCGTTGTACATCATCACGGCGAATTTGAGGCGGACCCGCTTCAATCTCTACACTGGCTATATCGCCTAAACGCACCCAGGCCCCGTTGGGCGCTTCGATCAACAAGTCACGAATTACACTCGCATTCTCGCGGGCCGACTTGTCCAGCCTGACGTAGATATCATAGCGCTCGTTACCATTGATGATCTGGCCTGCAGATTCTCCACCGATACCATTGGAGATCAGGGAGATAATCTCTTCAACGGCCATCCCGTGGCGTGCTAATGCCTCGCGATCTGGGCGAATAACAAGTTGTGCCTCACCCGCAATTTGTTCCATGGAAACCCCTCGAGTTCCCTTGACCTGCTTGACCAGGCTCTCAATTTCCTGACCCTTAGCGGCTAACACATCAAGGTCTGGACCAAACAGTTTGATCGCCAGCTGGGCCTTTACACCGGACAGTAACTCATCAACCCGTGTGGCAATGGGTTGTGAAAATGAGAATAGCAAACCCGGATGCACCGATAGTTTCTCCTCCATCAATGCCTGAAGATCGTAACGATTATTGGCGCTTGTCCATTCCGATACCGGTTTTAAACCGACATAGGTTTCAATGTTGGAAACCGGCTCAGGGTCTCCGCCAACCTCTGCACGACCAATGAGGCTCAAGGCATAGGTGACCTCGGGGAATTGAATCAGTATGGCCTCCAGTTTAGGCGCGAGTTCGACCGATGTTTCCAGGCTTGATGATGGGGCCAGGGTAGTGCGGATATTCAGCGTGCCCTCTTCCAGTTCCGGCACGAATTCGGTGCCCAGCTGGGTCATGATGATGAT
>CAYYRK010000171.1:0-5366 GCA_964473915.1 uncultured Pseudomonadales bacterium | reverse complement strand
CATTCCTGCAGAATAGTCTCCAAAAAAGCCAGATGCAGCTCCAATAACTGTCGAAGTGCCAGCTGCTACCCAGGTATCCCAGCTATAAAATGCATCTATACCACCTGTCGCCCACGAGCCCAGCAGCGAGCTGGTGCCACCAAGAAGCCCACCGGCAATACTTCCGAGCACAGCGGCTTCACCGCTTGGATCCACTGCATTAACAGGATCCCCCCCCCACATAAGCATACAGGTTCATCTGATCCTCATACCCGATAGGGTCGGTCTGCAGGAATCTGCCGAGTGTGGGGTCATAGTATCGAGCCCGGTAGTAATATAAGCCGGTTTCTTCATCCAGGCGTCGTCCTGTAAACCGGAAGCTGTTTCCGGTGCTGCTGATCACTATATTGCTTTCACCGTAGGGACCATAGGCGTACTGCGCTGTGAGGTTGCCCGTTATGCCATCAGAGAGCGCTACCACTGAACCCAGCCGGTCAAAGTGATAGAAGTATCGGTTGCCACTGGCATTTTCTATCAAGATCGGCTGGTCAATTCCCGGCCCATAGAGATAGCGTGCGGTTATGTTATCTGAACCATCAAACTCCATGATAGCCGCACTACCTTCATAGAGGTAGCGGGTGGTTGTCACGCTGCTGGTGTTATTCACTGTTTTAAGTAGCCGCTGGCCCATCGGGTCGTATTGGTAGGTGACCGTCAGTCCGGTTTTGCTGGCCTGCATCAGCCTGTTTTCTTCGTTGTAACTGTAGCTGAAAATACCATTGCTGGTCAGGTTACCATTGTCGTCATATCCCTGGGTAATGCTATTAACTTCAGGATACTGATTCAGGTTGTTGGCCACGCCGTAGCTGTCGGTTCCTACGGCAGGGTTCCACTGGCTGACTGCGGGATTATTCACCTGGTTGGTCAGCTGATGAGTCCTGTTGTAGTGGTAGGTATAGCTCGGGTTGGAGTTCGTCAACTGGTGATCAAGGGCTGCCAGGTCACCATCTATCTCATACTGGTAGCTCGAGGTTGTGCCATTGGCATAGCTGAGCTGTACCCGTTGCGAGAGAGCGTTATAGTCATAATCAGCCAATACGGTGGTGTTATCATGGTCGATAATTTTGTCCAGGCGGTTGAGCGGGTCATATTGATAGCTGACAGTGTAGTTGTCCGGGTAGGTGAGCCTGGTTCGGTTTCCGGCACTGTCATAGTCGTAACTCACCATCTCAAGTTTTTGGTTGGTGACACTGTGCAAGCGTCCCGCTGTGTCATAGCTATAATCGCAACTGCTGGTGATCAGTGCCGATTCTGACAGGGATATAAAACCGGGCCGCCCCGTCAGGTCATATTCGTAATCGGTCACCACTGCACCAGGCAGCACTTTGGTTTTGAGCCTGTTCAGGTTATCGTAATCAAAGGTAATCTGTTCCCCTTTTCGGTTGGTGAGTCTGCTTAATCTTCCGGCAGCATCGTACTCTTTTTGCTCAAAGCTCAGGTCTGGAAAGGTTGCGGTCAACAGCCGGCCATGATCATCATAGCCGTAGTGGGTGAGGTTGCCGTGGGCATCTTGCAGGGTTTGTAGTTGCCCGTTCTCGGTATAGGTGTACTCTTCTGTAATAATCGGCGAAGTGTCAGGGTCACGTATCACTCGGTATAGCTGGCCATTGTTATAATACTGCTTCTCGGTGCTGCGTCCCTGGGCATCGATGATGCGCTGCTCTCGGCCCAGGTCATCATAGAGGTGCTCAGTTTTGTTGCCCTGTGGGTCTACACTTTTTGCAAGTTGGTTAGTCGGGGTGTAATAGAACCGATGGGTTTGCAGCGGTTGGTTCAGGTCACCGGTTTCGCGCTCACTGATAATACGGCGGCCATTTTTGTCGTACTCAATGTAGGCGATATGGTTAAAGGGCGCAGGGCTGGTTTCCCGGGTCAACTGTCTTTCCATATCATATTCAAAGCTGGTGGTGTTGCCATTGGGGTCTGTAGCGCTCAGCAGGTCGCCTGCCGCGCTGTAGGCCATGGTGGTGGTGATATCCTGAGCGCCGTGGTCATCAATAATCGTGGTCAGATCTCCGGTCACAGGGTCATATTGATCATAGCGGGTCACCTTGCCTTCAGGGTCTGTTTTTGTCAGTAGTAACCCGCTGGCATGGTAGGTAAAGCTGGTGGTGGGCACAGCACTGGTCGGCAGGGGTTTGGGCTGTTCGATTCGGGCCAGGTTTCCGTTAGCTGTACCATCGTTAGCGCCATAATAAAAGTACTGGGTTTCATGGCCCAAGGGGTCAACCGACGAGATAATTTTATTGTGCACCGGGTGATAGGCACGTGTTTGTATAATGGGGCTTTCCAGGGAGCCATCAATGGGGTGGCGGGTGATGGTGCTCACATTATGTCGATCATCATACTGGTATTGGGCACTGTGACCTTCGGGCAGCAGGGTTTTCACCAGCCTTTTGCGCCCGTCATACTGCTTTTTGGTGCCCTGGCCCAGCTCATCAATCTCTTCGATGCTCTTGCCGTTTTTATCGTAATAAAAAACATCACTGTTTCCGAGGGGATCCTGCTCTTCTGAACGGCTGCCGGCAAAATAATAGTGATAGGTTTTACCCCGGGCATTGGTCTGGGTTTTAACTCGGCCCAGGCTGTCATAGACATTAATCATAACGGGGTCAGTGGCTGATTCTGGATTAAAGAACCCGGTCATGCGGCCATCAATATCGTATTGGTAGAGGGTGCTGTCTCCCAGGGTATGGATGTAGCTGGTCAGGTTGTTTGCCAAATCATAACCGTAGGAGATACTGCGTCCTGTACCATCGGACACAGAACTGATCCGGTTGCTGGCATCATAGCCCAGGGTCAGGGTACGGCCAAAGTCGTTACTGATTGTATTTAACTGGCCTGCTGAATAAGCTAAGTTAATGGCGTGGCCATTAAGATTGGTCCAGGAGGTTAGATCACCATTAAGATCAAAGTCCAGGCCGGAGCCATCTTTAAGAGTTAACAGATAGCTGCCATCACTCTCTTTCTCCAGCGAGGAGGCCGAGGCTGGTGGTGGGTTATAACTACCATCCGGCAGCTTAACGTGCTGCTGATCTTCCCCGGGAATGCTGACAAAAACCATATTATTGGTAAGCTGCGCCATAAACCAGTTTTGCGCTATGGAGGCGATCATCATTCGGTCCAGAGTGCGCCCACCTTTTAATAGCTCATCAACCAGATACAAAACGGTAATCGCTGCGGCTGCATCTATGGGTGAGTCCTCACCCATCCCTTGAAAACCACTGCTGGTTTCAATGGCAGAAATGTCAAAATTATGGTTCCAGCCCAAACCCAGCGTGCCATTTTTTAAACGTGAGGCCGAGGAGTAAGAGCGTTTAAATGCCAGGCCGATCGGTAATGGAGCACTACCGACGGTAATATCCTCCTTCGAGTACAGGTAATCACCCGATACGAAATCAATCGGGTCATTTACCTGAGGGTTCTCGTTATCAACACGGGGCGGGGGGTCTATTTTAGGTATAACTTCGGAGTCCACCGAGCCAGTACTTGTAGCAAGACCACCACTGAGACCACCGCCAATGATATACCCCCCACCAAGCTCATTGCCCTGTTCTTTAATGGCCAGAAAGGCCTTACCCGTCCATTGGTCAACCGTTATATTGCGATGTTCTGGTAAAAATAATCGGTACCCTCTTGCAAAATACGAGTTAGCATTATTTATATCCGTCCAGGCGTCCAGCTCAGCGGCGGAGTAACCACCTGCAAGCAGTACAGGTTTTACCGATGCCTGGTTTGCAGACGAGAGTTCAAAGATACGCTCACCGGCAATGCTGTTTGCAATCGTCAATAGTTTAATGGTTGATACCGCCTTGAAGTCTGGTTGCCACTGCTCAATTGTCCCGTGTTCCAGTGCGCTTGTAATACCCCCCAAAGTAAAGAACAGACTATTGAGTGACTCCCCATCATCCAGGTCAAACCCGGAACTCATATTAAATGGCAGGTCAACATATGGGGAGTCTGATTGGCCTGCAATTCCCACGCGGTGGTGGGTTGTCACGAGAGCATTGGATATTTTTGAGCCCAGGGCAGCAGAACGGTCTGTCTGTGCGACCCAATTCAACCCAATCAAGTTAACACTTTCACCCAGAACCGCTTCACTGGTATCAGTTACACCTGCGTGCTTAAGTTCGCTGAGCCATTTTCTTCTTTTTTTGATAACCCCCTGGCCCATCTTGCCCCAGCTATTCACAACCGCATAGGTTCCGCCAACGGCTATAGCTTGAGAGGCTGATCCGTCAGCAAAATCGGCATCATCAGCGTAAGGATGATCGATTGAAAAAGTAACATTAATCGTACCCGAAACAGCTGACCCGGTTGCCATAACTACGCCCTCTAGTGAAAGCACCGGCTGGTTCGAGCCATTGAAGGTGATTGTGAGGCGTTTACCATAAATGTCGCTAGAGCGTAAACTTTCATCGATTCCCGGTAGTTCAATATCAAGGGTGGTGTGGTAAGTGCTCGGAATATCTGCGGGCCACTGCGCAGTCACGCTGACCTGGTACGGCAATGATACCAGCCCGGCCAGGCTGGAGGCAGGTTCAATGATTTCACCACCGATCACCTCATCTATTGAAGCATCTGGCAGGTTGGTGTTGATATAGTTAATCAGATTGCTAGCATAAGTTCCCAGGTCTGCCTCTATATTGGCCTGGTTGATCCCAGTGATTGATGTGCTGGTTTGAGTTGTCCCCGCTGTGGCGCTGTTGAGAAAGGATGTTTCTGTATATCCGGTCGCTACGGATAGATCGATACCGGGAACAGAGGTATGCAGTTTAATGCTGGGGTCAAAAACCAGGTCTGAACCATTGATATGGACTGTTACCCACACATGGCTGAACCTGATCTTGCCAGCGGATACTGATACTGGTATTCCACCATTTCTTAAAATCAGGTCTGCCTTCAGATAATCTGAGGTTCCCAACCAACCGGAAAAAACAGTACTATCCAGCTCTACTTGGCCGTAGATGTAACTGGCCGTAAAACCTGCGTCTCTGAGCAGAGCGATCATTAAGGTGGCCTGATCAAATGCATTGCCACTTTTGTCGAGCAGTGTGCCCACGGCCCCCTTTTTATCACCAAAGGTTGGTTCATATCTGATATTGTCATGCACAAATTGGTAGATAAGCTCTGGGTCATTTTTTAACGCCCGGGCTAACTCGGTGATCTCAGCACCGGCCTGAGCGGTTGAACCGGCTAACAACAGGTCTGCCGCATTGGCTGTAGGAATAAAAAAATCAACGAGTTGTTCTAAAAAACTAAATTTTTCTTTTTTTTGCTTTAGCTTTCCATTATCGATCTTTTTCTGTCTACGCTCATCTCTTCGC
>CAYYRK010000170.1:0-5408 GCA_964473915.1 uncultured Pseudomonadales bacterium | reverse complement strand
ACCGCCACAAACGCACACTCTAGCCTGTCCAACTGAGGATTCCAGGATGATCAAGCTAACAACCCGTCAAACCGATGTACTCGACTGCATTCGAAACCACATTCAACTGACCGGATTCCCTCCGACTCGTGCTGAGATAGCCAGGGAGCTTGGTTTCAGATCTGCCAATGCCGCTGAAGACCACCTTCGAGCCCTGGAAAGAAAAGGTGTTATTGAGATAGCAAGTGGCAGTTCCCGGGGGATCAGGCTGTTGGTTGATGATGATGAAAGTCATCCCAAGGGGTTGCCAGTTGTCGGGCGAGTAGCGGCAGGATCACCCATACTGGCCAAACAGCACATTGAAGAACATATTGAAATCAACGAAAACGTTTTTCACCCCACACCTAGCTACCTCTTAAGAGTCAGGGGTGACAGCATGATAGAGGTTGGTATTTTTGATGGAGACCTGGTAGCCGTCAAGAAGACTGCCATGGTTGAAAATGGACAGATAGCGGTCGCGCGGATCAACGATGAGGTCACTGTTAAACGCATTCAGAAAAAGAGAGGCCGAATCATACTGTATCCGGAAAATGCCGCTTTTCAACCAATGATAGTAGATGCTAATAGTGGCGATTTTGCCATTGAGGGTTTAGTCGTGGGTCTTATCAGGCAGCGCCTTTAGAATCCCGCCACTTTTGCTAAAACCTAACCATAGGGGCATCCTCTGATGCCATCCGCTTTAATTATCAGTGTAGTGTTGTAGTAACAATATCTTCTTCATCAACTTCCTGGTCAGGTTCTTCCTGCAACTGACCAAAGGCGCGAACACCTGCATTAATCATAGCCCGGGCAACATCTATATACTGCTCCTGCAGATAAAATTTCACCTCTTCAGAAAGGGAGATCCGAATCAGCGGCTCCCCATCGCCATCAGCTCTTTGTAGTGCAATCTCGCCATCTGACAACTCAACAATTTCATAAAAAGTACTAGCCATTCAAATAACTCGCCACCATCATAAATTAATAAATAGTATTTTTTGCTAACCCAGATAATTCATGAATCATCCGAACCAAACATCCAGACCGATTCTAGCACCATTCCTACCAGGCTCATACCATTGCGGCGCATATCTGGAAACGGATTCATACCAGGCCTGCCAGCTAATATCATTTACTTCTTTCAACCCATTGCCCCGCCTCATAATGCGCACTCCAGCCCGTCGCCTTCTTATTAACTTCCGTCATCACATACTGCTCCTTGCGCTTACGACTAAAACGAATGATGGCCGGATGCCCCTCTTTATCCGCAACAGGTGCCGATAACAGAAAGTGGTATTTAGGGTCTATCTCACTCTTATGGGGAATCAATTCTGTTACCAACGGCGCTCTTGTTTCCCTGTTTTTCGGGAACTTGCTAGCGGCAAGAAACATACCTGCAGCCCCATCTCTAAGAACGTAAATATCATCCACTGTCTGGCAGGCCAGCTCCGGCATGGGGACTGGGTCCATCTTGGGTGGCGCGGCCTCTCCATTTTTCAATAATTTTCGGGTATTTTTGCAATCATCCGATGTACATCCAAAATATTTACCAAAGCGCCCGGATTTTAGCTGCATTTCACAGCCGCATTTATCGCACTCAATCACCGGCCCCTCGTAACCCTTGATCTTGAACTCCCCAATTTCCACCTCAAAACCACTACAATCGGGGTTATTACCACACACATGCAGCTTTCTTTTTACGTCAATCAGATAGCTATCCATGGCGGTACCGCATTGCTTACAACGACGTTTCTCCCTGAGCAGGCGAGATTCGCCATCGGCATCTTCATCAAGATCAACCACCTCCTCTCCTGGTATGAGATTGATGGTTCCCTTGCATCGCTCCTTGGGTGGAAGTGCATAGCCTGAGCAACCCAGAAACACACCCGTACTGGCGGTACGGATCATCATAATACGACCACATTTTGGACATTGAATATCTGTAGCGGTGGGCGTGTTGGGCTTCATCCCACCTTCGCTGTTTTCTGCTGCAGACAACCGTTTAATAAAATCCCTATAAAATAGATTGAGGATTTTTTTCCAATCCAAGTTGCCGCTGGCCACATCATCCAGGTGTTTTTCCATACCGGCAGTAAAACCAAAATCCATCAGACGCTCAAAGTTATCCACCAGCCTGCTGGTGACAACATCACCCATTTTTTCAGCATAAAATCGACGCTTTTCCAGCGAGACATAGCCGCGATCCTGAATAGTGGAAATAATCGATGCATAGGTTGATGGCCTGCCAATACCGCGCTTTTCCATCTCTTTAACCAAAGCCGCTTCACTGAAACGGGCCGGAGGTTTGGTGAAATGCTGTTTTGGCAGCAACTCCTGAAGCTTTAACTGCTCACCCACCTGAAAATCAGGCAGTTCTACATCTTCATCAGACTTGTTGGTCGGCATGGCCCGAAGATAACCGTCAAACTTGAGTATTCGCCCTTTAGCACGCAACTCATATCGACCGGCTTTTACTAACAAACGGGTACTCAAGAATTCAGCACGAGACATCTGACAAGCTACAAACTGTCGCCAGATCAACTCGTACAAACGTTCTGCGTCTCGTTCCATAGCGGCAAGCTGGGTTGCTTTGACCGTAACGTCCGAAGGGCGGATAGCTTCGTGAGCCTCTTGAGCGCCCTCCCGTGAACTATAGCTAACAGGCTTTTCTGGCAGGTATTTCTTGCCAAAGTTAGCCTCTATATAGCCCCTGCAGGATATAACCGCCTCCTCACTGAGGTAGGTCGAATCAGTTCGCATATAGGTAATATGTCCAGCCTCATACAAGCGCTGCGCCAACATCATGGTTTTTTTAACGCTGAACCCTAGCCTTGTGCTGGCTGACTGCTGCAAGGTTGAAGTTATAAAGGGTGCGCCAGGTTTTGAGCTGGTAGGCTTATCTTTTCGGTCAGCAAGCAGATAAGAGGCAGGATTCAACTCTGCCAATGATCTATCTACGTGATCTTTGCTCGAAGGCCTGAAGGACGCGTTGTCCTGTCTTGTCACCTGAAACCGCACCTGTGCTTTTTCTGCAGATTTCAGGTCAGCATGAACCTCCCAAAACTCCTCTGGCAAAAATGCCCGAATCTCCCGCTCACGCTCTACAATAAGCCTTACAGCAACTGATTGCACTCTACCCGCCGAAAGCCCGCGGGCCACCTTGCTCCACAAAAGCGGTGAAAGCATAAATCCCACGACTCGATCCAGATATCTACGGGCGTGCTGCGCATTCACACGATTCATATCAAGGTCTATCGGATTATCAAAGGCGCTCTGGATCGCCTTTTTGGTGATCTCGTTAAAGATAACCCTTTTGTAACGTGAATCATCGCCTCCGATAACTTCCTGGAGATGCCAGGCGATCGCCTCCCCCTCTCTATCAAGGTCAGTGGCCAGATAAATAGCATCAGCATCAGCGGCTATCCGTTGCAACTCACTGACTACCTTTTCCTTGCCAGGAAGGATTTCATAGCGTGCTTTCCAACCGTTTTCAGGATCAACCCCCATTCTTGTAACCAATTGCTTCTTGGCTTTCTTTTGTTTGTACAGAGCTTTCTCTTCAACAGACATTTTTTTTATTTTTGCAGTTTCTGCCGCCCGAGCCTTAGGGTCAGGTGTCTTTTTATTGGCAGAGCCACTTACCGGCAGATCACGAATATGACCAACACTCGATTTGACTATAAAATTCTTGCCAAGATATTTGTTGATTGTTTTCGCCTTAGCTGGCGATTCCACAATAACCAGGGATTTAGCCATTTTAATTCAGATTCCCATCTAGCCTTTTATTGATTGTCGTAACATCATAATAGCTTCTTGTTACGTTTTTATTTAAAACTTTTATCGAGTTTTTATGCCCAGCAACCCGCTGCTTTTTATTTGCGCACAAAACAGGAGTGCAACGCAATAGTATTAACCGGCAATATTTGCAAACAGAGAAAAAATTACTCCCGTTTGCGGATTTTACACTCTTGGTTTAGGCTGTATACAATGGGACTTGGTTGACATCATATGATAACAGATAGCTACAAAATGGAGCATTGCCCTAAGGACAACCCTATCGACAGCTCATTCGCTAATCGATTTTCCCGGCTACAAGCCCTATTATTGGCAACTCTCATCCTTCAATCTCCCTGTGGATTCGCTGAAACCATAGAGCATAGCCAAGAAACACCGGGGGGCTGTAGTTTAGATTCCGAATGCACCCATTCCAACGCCCGGCACTCACACTGGCTGGAATCAAGCAGGAAATATGTGTCCGTTAAGTCAGACAGCCTAGCCGGATGGCTTGATGATTTCTTTGGCACCCCAACAAGTGATCTTGAAGCAGCGAGCACATCACTCAGACTCCTGTTCAGAGGCCGCTGGGAGGAAGGTGAAGGTAACGATTTTAAAGCGAGCTTACGGGGCAACATCCACCTGCCTCAGGTCAATAAAAGACTGAGCCTGATCTTTACCGAGGAGGTTGAAGAGGGAACAGCTGAAAGTGGCTCAGCCAAAGAGATCATCGATGATTCAAAAGATAACACAGATGTATCACTACAATACAATGTGCTTGAGGATATTCGTTCAAGGCTAGACCTGCATTTTGGCCTGCGCTCATCACTAAAACCCAAAGTGAGTGGCCGTTACCGTTACCGCACGTCTTTGATAGAGGATTATTTTGCTGAATTTTCAGAAAAAGTCTATTTCAAGGGAGGTGATGGTTTCGGTTCAATCACTCGTTTTAGCATCGATCACACCCTTGCCAGTAATCAAGTTTTACGCTGGAGCAACCGCTTTCACTATGCCGAAGAAAGCAATGGGGTGGAGTGGTCAAGCAACCTCTCACTTAACAAGCGCCTGGATGAAAAACGAGCTATCGCCTATGTGGTGGGAACTGCGGGGGAAACCCGACCAGACTATCTAAATACCCGCTACGGCATATCTGTCGTTTATCGGCAAAATATCCTCAGGCCTTGGCTGTTTGTGGAGTTGGAACCTGCCTACAAATGGAAGCGCCTCAATCGTGAGGATGATCGCGATGGAGTTGCCCAGTTTACCGCCAAATTGGAGCTTAGGTTTGCTGAGGATTAGGCGTCCTGAGCTAGGGGCGTTCTTCGTTAAAGTACCTCCGGCAAAGCCGGAGGCTTATTAAGTTACGCCCTCAAAGGGCTTTTGTTACGCCCAAGGCGTTATAATCCAAGGCCCATCTGGTCTCGTCGTATATCTGCCTGCTGCTCTTGATGGCGAATATACTCCCTGACCATCTCTTCGTCTAAACCCACTGTGGAAACATAATAGCCTCGAGCCCAAAAATGCTCCCCAGAAAAATTCCGTTGTTTCCCTCTAAAACGCCTCGCTATAGTAATTGCACCCTTTCCTTTCAAGTAACCCACGACGTTTGATACTGC
>CAYYRK010000169.1:0-5416 GCA_964473915.1 uncultured Pseudomonadales bacterium | reverse complement strand
TTGAAGGTCTTCCTCCTCAATGATAAAGGGGGGCATGATATACACCAGCTTGCCAAAAGGTCGCAGCCAAACACCCTTTTCAACGAAGGCCTGGGTGATCTCCTGCATCCGCACGCAAGTTTTTGCTTCAATAACACCGATAGCCCCCAATACCCTTACACTCTCAATATGAGGGAACATCCTTGCTGGAGTTAAAGTTTTAAGTAGTATTTTTTCAATATTACTGATTTTATCCTGCCATTGACTGTGTAGCAGCAGATCAATACTGGCTAACGCTGCAGAGCATGCCAAAGGGTTGGCCATGAACGTTGGGCCATGCATCAGCACGCCCGGAGCAGCATCACAAATCCCCCGGCTAACGGCTTCGGTGGTCAATGTAGCTGCCAGCGTCATATAGCCACCGGTCAGGGCCTTGCCTATACACATAATATCCGGAGTAATCCCCGCATGCTCACAGGCAAACAGCTTGCCCGTACGACCAAAGCCGGTCGCAATCTCATCCAGAATCAGCAGAACATTGAATTCATCACACAGGCTGCGCACCTCTTTCAACCAGCCTGGCGAGTAAAAACGCATGCCACCGGCACCCTGAACAATGGGCTCCAGAATCAGCGCTGCAATCTCCCGGTGATGAGATTCGAGGGCTGATCGCATCGGTTTGAGGTCCGATTCTGTTGCTGGCTCATCGAAAGCACAGCCTGGGGCATCTACAAAAATCTGCTCAGCCAACATACTGCTAAAAAGTGTGTGCATCCCCGTAACCGGGTCACAAACTGACATGGCGCCAAAAGTATCACCATGATAAGCATGACGGATACTGAGTATGCGTTTTTTTTCAGGTTGCTGCTGTGTGTGCCAGTACTGGATCGCCATCTTGATAGCAACCTCAACCGCTACCGACCCAGAATCACTAAAAAAAACCTGCTGCAGGGGTGCCGGAGTAATTTGAAGAAGCTGCCTGGTCAGCGCAATGGCCGGCTCATGGGTCAATCCGCCAAACATCAAGTGAGACACCTTGTCAATCTGTGCCTTCAGCGCCCGATTCATCACCGGGTGGTTATAACCATGGATCATACACCACCAGGAGGCCATACCATCGATCAATTCACGACCATCGGCTAGCTTTAATCGTACTCCCTGGGCCGACTCTACCAGATAACTCGGTAGCGGGTTGCTTACCGAAGCATAGGGGTGCCAAATATGGTCGCGATCAATATCGAGTAGCTGTTTGATTTGCTGCTGATTCATAATCCTAAAATCTTCAGTTGGACAGGGCATAGTGTGCTGGCACGATGATGTTGAGCAGGGTGGACAGGTTAACTTGAACCACCCAGGCTATTGTATCCTGACACCATAAAAATACCACGAAAAATCAGATTGCCTGTACCACTCACACTGCATAAGATAGATTCTACCGCTTAGCTCAAGTGTATGGGCCTGAACAGCTAACCCAATTAAGATAAAACCTTTACGTGAAAAGTCTCAACATGGAATATCCGAATGAAAGAGATTAACGCTTCTACGCTTAAAATGCTGTCCGGTGAAGCCGCTTTTAAGCGTGGCAAAGCCTACTATCGAGACAACACGGTGGAGTCATTAATAATCGCAGGGGCATCTATTACCGCAGATGTTCAGGGTTCAACGATATACCATGTGCAGCTCAAACATACCTCGACCCTGTTTGAGGGCAGCTGCAACTGCCCCGCATCAGACAGCATTGATTTTTGTAAACACTGTGTAGCCGTGGGGTTGGTATATCTAGAACAGGTGCAAGCTCAGGAAGAACTCAACAACAGCCAGCGTCCAGATCTACTGCTCAATTTTCTACTGACTCACGACAAAGTTGTGCTGGCAGATATTTTAAACAAACTGATACACGATGAACCGTTACTACTTGATAAGTGGATGCTCAAGGCTGAAGTGGCTGCAGGTCAACTCAGTAGTAAGGAGTTCAAAAAACGTATTACTAAGGCGATCCCCTATAACCGCCATATCTACCGCTACCCCCAGGTTAGAAATTATTTTGCCCGCATCGATCTATTGGTAGACCAGTTGACAGAGTTTATACCTCTATTCAAGCCCAAAGAGGCTTTGACATTAATCGATTACGCCCTGGCTCGAATTAACAGAGCACTGGAGACTGTTGATGATTCAGGTGGCTTTCGCTATTACAGCCTGGAGCGCCTGCATCAGATGCATATACAAACACTTGAATGTACTGGCTGGCCATCGGAAAAGCAGGCGGACTATCTGCTGAATATCTTTAGCAGACCTCAGGTGGAACTCTACCCAAAAATTCCCGGGGAATATGCGCACATTCTTGGCGAGCCTGGAATGGACTATTTTATTGAGCAGCTACAGGCACAATGGGACAGCCTACCACCCTTAACCAACAAGGATAACCAAAGAACTTCCCTGGATTACCCGCTTATCCGAGAGTCGCTACTGGAAGCTGCAAAACTGAAGGGTGACCTGGACAGTGAAATTTTATTGCTGGCTAAAACTGCTGTCAGCAGTTATGAACTACTCAATCTTTCCAAGCTGTGCCTGTCTCATGACCGCCTGGATGAGGCCGTTGACTGGTTTGAACAGGCAAAACAGAAAAGCCGAGGAGATAGTAACCGGTCTATAACTGAGCAGGAGCTCGCAATTCTCTGCTATCAGAAGCAATATGAACAGGCGTTAACGCGGCTATGGAAAATTTTTGAAGCATCTCCATACCTGGCAACCTACCGAAGGTTGCGTGATGTGGCGCAACTAGCCCAGTCCGGTACAGACTGGTACCAGTGTGCACTGAACCAGCTAACATCCGGTACGGGTAATAAATCCCAGACTGAAATAGATACTGTGGCAGAGATTCACCTGGAGGAGCAACAACCAGAACCGGCGCTAGCATGGGCCCAGCAGCACCGGCTAAGTCCACAGCTATTATTAAAAGTCATACATACCAACAAAAACAGGCCACAAGAAATTCTGCCACTCTATATTCGATTGGTGGAGTTCAATATTAATCGAGCTAACAATGAGCACTATCGAGATGCAATCGAACTGATGGGCGAAGCAAAAGAGGCCATGAGCGAAGTGCAGCTACCCACCTGGAAAGAGGAACTTAGGCGTTTACACAATCGGCACAAAGCCAAACGAAACTTCAGAAAATGGCTACAGGAGCGTTTCCCAGAAATATTAGCCGTTGATTAAATCCGGTTTTATACAGCTCGAATGAACGGAGCGAGTGCTTTGGGTACGTTTTAACCTAGAATCCTCAGTTGACCGCTCCATTCAAATAGCAACTTATTGATATGGATGTAATTAGTTTCGATCTATCTCTTCATCCGCTAGGTGAGTCACGCTACAGGGCAGATTGCACGCTTGAGCAAAGGTCTCACATTAATTATCTGTCAAACCTTCTCCAGTACCTTCATATCTATTAAACTCCCAAACTCAAAAATCAATAAGGTCAGACCAAACTAATGAGCTCAAATCCACAATCAACCCCAATGAATAGCTTCGACCTATCTGGAAAAGTTGCCTTAGTCACGGGATCCACTGCCTATATTGGCCGTGCAATCGCCCACAAACTCGCCAGTCTCGGTGCTACCGTTGTTGTTAACGGGCGTAACGAGGCTACTGGAAAAACGGTTGTTGAAGAGATTGTTCAGGCCGGCGGCAAAGCTATCTTTGAACAAGCTGATATTACGCAGGCCGATGCTGTTGCTAAAATGGCAGATAACATTGTTAAACGTCTTGGCAAAATCGATATTCTGGTCTCTAGCGGTGCAAGTGCTAGCCAAGATTCCCTACCCTTTCGGCTGTTTCAGGAGATGAGCACCGAGGATCTTGATTACTACATTAAAAGTCATTGGCTAACACGCGCCTATGCTATTAAAGCGGTAATCCCCCATATGAGTAAAGCTGGCGGCGGAAAAATAGTGTTGTTAGGCACCGATGCCGGGCGCATAGCTACCGTTGGTGAGTCAATGATAGGCGGCTCTACTGCCGGAATGATGCAGATGTCACGGGCGTTGGCACGAGAATTGGGCCGCGATAATATTCACATAAATACTGTTTCAATGAGTTTTATTTCAGACTCCATACCTCGCTGGGGCAAAACCTCTAAGCCTTTGCAGGATGAAACAGACGAAAGTGGGAATCAGCAAAAAGGGATGCTGGCTAAATTAAGCAAGCGTATGATTTTTGATGTGCAGTGTGAAGATATTGCCGAGGCCATTGCTTTCTTTGCCAGCCCTGCGTCAAGTGCCATCACTGGTCAAACACTGAGTGTTAATGGCGGTTTATCAACACCCGGGTGAATATTCCTCCGCCTAACAGGCAGTAGCTTTGATGGCTGCTCCTCTTATAATCGTCCACCCCGATAGTCTATTGACCCCTCGCCTAAAGGCGAGGGATTTACGAACTCCCTGACGGGGGCTCTAAAAATAACGGATCACCTGAAGCTCCATGTAGTCATCATCCTTCAAATCGAACAACCCTTCTGAGGAATCAATATTAGAGAATACTCGTGCTTCGATGACGATCTTCCAGCTTTCGGCAACCCGCCTGCTCGCTTCAATATTCCCGAAGATAGTCGCGTTTTCTTGATCCACTATTATGCCGGCTAAAATTTCGGTACTTGCGACATCATTAAACACCCAGCGCCCGGCCAGAAAGAGGTCATCTTCCAGTCCCGTAGTCGCGCTATCATCCCGATCATCGTAGTGATATTCTAACAGCAGCCCAAGGTCGGTAACCGTGTTGAAAACACCGGTGATTGTATATTCAAACCCGCCAACTGCCGCAAAATAATCCTCTATGCCGTTCCGATTTGAAATCGCCTCGAGTTTCCATAGCCAATCACCCTTGGTCGCTTGCAGGTCAAGGCTTGTTTGATCAATCTGCTGGTAGTAGGGCGTCAACATCAAGCCATCTCCAGTCATCACAGGTATTAAAACAGGTTCCCTGCTAGTACCGGAAAAATGTGCCATGCCAATATCCCAATCACCAATATAGTGAGACCAGCGAACAGCCCCGTCTACATGACGCTCCTCAACACCGGATTCAAATACTGGGTTGTCTGTATCTACCACCAGTGCACTGCGCACACGCCCCTCTTCTCCTGGAAAGGTACGCTCTCTGAAATAGGGAAGGATGTAAAAGTCGAGGGTGCCCCAGTCCTTAATAAAACGAAGGTTCACCATAGGTTGGCCGAGCTTGTCCTCCTCATCAATATTCTCAACAAAATCGGTCTGGTTAATAATATCGACCAGATGCCGGGATTCAGCCACCCCCCAAAATACCTTGGCTACCCCCGCCGTTATTTCAAAATCACCGTAAGAACCTCGCCAATAAAGCTCTATCATATCAGCATGAGTTCGTTCATCATCGTTGGCGTCGTAGCGAAAAAATGGATGAAAAACAA
>CAYYRK010000168.1:0-5424 GCA_964473915.1 uncultured Pseudomonadales bacterium | reverse complement strand
ACTCCCTTTACCCGAACAGGGTTGATCATTGTAATAGTGCCGCTAATGTCACCGGTGGTGTCAAAATAGAGTTCAGATGCCGGGTAAATTACATGTGCGTCTCTGCCGATTGCCCGACGTACTTTTGTTGCTAAAAAGCCGCTGCTGCATACCACATGGCAACCCAGGTCCGCCATTGCAATTAACTCTGCAGGGTCGAACTCGGCATCATGGACATAAAGGAGCCCTTGAATATTTTTCGCTGAGGCCAGTTCAAGCACCTCGCGCGCGCCCTCCAGTTGGGCCCAAATGATGTCAGGTTTGAACTTGTCTATGAAATCATTCAGTGCCTGCGAGAAATCAGGGAGAAGATGCACCGGGTAACCGCAGTCGATAACATCCCCACTCCCATTGGAGCTTATGGATTTTATACCCAGGGCCGAATGTTCCGATGGTTCAGGAAGGCTCCAGGGGGTGACCGTATAGTTACGAGATCCAACGGCTGCACAGGTTATGTCTAATTCACCTGACATTTGATGCAGTAAAATATGGGCGCAGCGAGCGGCGCCCCCCAGGAAGAAGGGGTAGGGGGGGCGTTGGCTGGCGTAGAGGATGCGCATCTTCTTATCTTGCCATGATTTTTTGCCTAAGGTATATGCCTCAGAGTACATATTCAATTACTGTTAGCTCAACTTTGCCCGTACAACTGGTATATTCTGTCTAGCGCTTAACTAATTTTTGAACTGCTGATCTACCATGGTGCCATTTTCGTTCAATATTCTCAGCAAATCGGCTGATTACTTTATCTCGCACCACTGCTTCTCGGAGTCTTAATGTGAATTTTTCGGGGAAAGACAGTTGGTGAAGTTTTCCAGGGAGAGGGCAAGCCTTGATCAGCCCTTTTTGTATTTCTAAAACTTGCTCGCTGGTGATTAAGTAATTCGTGTGGAGTTGCTCTAAGTCTTCTTCATCGAAAACTTTTAAATTCAAATCAAAGCACTGTGGCTTTAAGTTGAAAACAGAGTAGTAGTCATCAAACTTGTATTTCGATATAGCATTATCAGATATATTAATCCATTGATTCGGTATTCTTAGTGAGTCGGCAATGATTAATGGGTGCATTGCGGAAGAAATAACCGCTTCACATGAGGCCATGCTTTTTACTATCTCAGTTACCGGTGCCTCTACATCGATTCTTATGCTATTTTTTATGTTAGCCTTTATCTTGTTAAAAATGCCATTACCGTTATCTGTGAAGTGACAAAATATCCCTAAACGATATTTTTTTTTAAGAGCTTTCGTATCGACTATCATGCTGGTAAGTAATCCGGGGTCGCCAAGCGCGATGCCATCAAAATTTTGTTCTGAAATTTTTTCAGCCCTTTCTTTTGACAATTTACCTCTTAATGCG
Source organism: uncultured Pseudomonadales bacterium (assembly GCA_964473915.1). Classification (GTDB taxonomy): domain Bacteria; phylum Pseudomonadota; class Gammaproteobacteria; order Pseudomonadales; family IMCC2047; genus CAYYRK01. The sequence continues at coordinate 4,034 of CAYYRK010000168.1, read as the reverse complement.
AAAATATTTACAGGGCGAATAAACTCTTCTGGGCATTTTATATTGTTGAACCATAAGTGGTGCCCTGGTTCAAATTGGAATCCGGTGCCCCAAATTGAAATGGGTTGCTCCGATTGTCGCTGGTCAAATAACGCGCCAATCAGCAAACGCTCCATGTAGGAGCCTACTGCTAAAAACTCAGCCTCGTTTGACTGAGCATACTTTACACTTGAACCAAGTGCCTTGAATAAATGTGGGTTTAGTGCATCACCAAAGTTTTTGGAATCCCACCAACATAGCTTCACCGGCATAGGATATTCTCAATAATTATGAAAAACAGTTGTTTTGAGTAGGGATTCAAATGGGCTCATTGAAACGCCAACAGGTAGGGAAATTTACCAGTCCTAGTGCGAACATTTTGGTTACGGGTATATCCTTGGGTAATACAGTGAATACGCACAGTGTTTCTCCATAGAATAGCTGCTGACGATAACGGTCGAATACACCTACGCGCAATGCATAAGTGCCTGGAACAAGAGGCAAGCTCGGGACTTCACACTCAATTATATTTCTACCGAATTTAACCTTAGCTTCTCTCCCTACATGCGCGGTACCCATAGTGGCAATATAAATCATGTCAGTTGTATGAATACCGTACATGATTTCCATATGTGATTGCTCCAATTTCGAATCGAATTCCCCCCGAATGGTCATGGAAGTGCCTGTGTCAAATTGAGTGGATACTTTACCGTTACTATCTCGAAGTGTGACGGATACCAGATCGACCTCGCCTGTAGACATGACATTCCGACCGGCAGAGTATTGCTTAGCTGATTGGGCTGCGATCTTTTCATTGCTCAGGTAATAGAAATGCTCGCAAACCTCCTTCGGTAACCCGTCGGAAATGACTCTACCATGATCAATCATTAGTACGCGGGTACAAAGGCGTTCTACCTGACGAATATTATGACTGACTAACAGGACAGTTTTACCCTGTCGTTTAATGGTGTCTTCCATCCGGTCAAAACACTTTCGTTGAAAGGCAAGGTCCCCCACCGCGAGCACCTCATCGACAATCAATATATCGGAATCTACACTGGTGGCAATGGCGAAACCCAAACGCACAGACATGCCTGAGCTATAGCGTTTAATGGGGGTGTCGATAAACTCTTCCAGCTCTGCGAAAGCGACGATTTCGTCAAATTTTCGTCTGATCTCAGCTTTGGGGATGCCGAGAATCGCACCATTGAGAAAGATGTTTTCACGCCCGGTCAGGTCGCCAACCAACCCGGCGCCAACTTCGATTAAGGGTGCGACTTTACCTTTCACATTAACGCTGCCGTGTGTGGGCGAGGTGATATTAGCCAGCAGTTTAAGCAGGGTGCTTTTTCCCGCGCCGTTATGCCCGATAATCCCCAGCACTTCACCGGGTTCTACTTTAAAATTAATATCATCCAGTGCCTTGAATAAAGGCCGTTCCTGGGTGGGCTGGCCACGCAGGCGAGCAAGGCTGTTTTGCAAGGTCTGCCTGAAACCGTGCAGGGCGCCAAGCTTAAACTCTTTGGTGACGTGGTTAACTTCGATAATGGCCATAAGAGTCTCAAATAACGTCGGCGAAGTGTGATTCAGCACGCTTGAAAAACAGGTAGCTGATGGGTAGTAACATGAGCGTTACGATCAGGCCGGGCCATAGGGCTGACAGGTCAGGCGGCAGGCCGCGCAGCACTGCATGTTGGAATGCATCGATAATACCCGCCAGCGGGTTTAAGGTGTAGAGGGTGTAAAGAAAATCTGACCACTCGCCCGCGCCCTGTTCGACCAACAGCTTTTTTTTGACCAGGCTAAGGGGGTAGATGACAGGTGATGCGTACATGAGTAGTGAGAATGCAACGGGCAATGCCGTTGCTACGTCCCGGTAATAAACGTTTAATGCGGCACCGAACATGGAGAGGCTCAGCACTACCAGGATGGTATAAAGGATGATGACAGGTGTCCAGAGTATATAGATGCTGGGTGCCATCTGATAATAGAGCATCATTGCGGCCAGGATGATAAAGCTGATGCCGAGTTCGATCAGTTTAGTGACAACACTGGTCAGCGGAAAAATTTCACGCGGGAAATAGATTTTTTTGATTAAACTGGAATTACCCACCACGCTGTTAACACCTTCAGAGGCTGATTCCTGGAAAAAAATCCAGGGCATCAGGGCCGCAAAGGTGAGGATGGGGTAGGGAATGTTACCACTGTCGATGCCCACAAAGGATTTTACCAGGCTAAAAATAAGCATCAGCAAAACAGGTTTCAGAACCGCCCATGCAATGCCAAGGTAAGCCTGCTTGTAGCGCACGGCAATGTTTTTCCAGGCTAACGCTGCGATAAGCTCGCGATATTCGACTAAGTTTTTAACTACAGTAATCATTTTTCCATCTTTATTAGATTTGAGTTTCAGTACTCTGTGCTCTTTATACATTAAAATATCAAAAATAGAAGCCTGTACGAGTTTAATGTTTTCTGTGTGTCAGTACTATTTTTTCCATAATAACTGATAGTGCCTGTTGTCATCAGTATAGAGGCAAATGGTTATGTTGCTCTGTTTTTTTAGATGCAAATTTAATAGGGGTTGATTAATCATCTATACTACACAAAACCCGCTATTTTGATAAAGGAGCGTAGGGTTTTGCACACGCTTATAAAGCTAAGACCTGCATAGGTTGAAATAAGGGACTGATTAGTACGATGGGGAAAAAACACAGTTTATTAATTATAGCCCTGCTTTTTATCGCAGCCGCTTTCGGGCTAAAAGCGCTTTTTTTTGATGGGCAAAAGTCAAGTGGTAAAATTATCTTTGAGGATGTCAGCCTTGCCAGTGGAATCTCTTATCAGGGTATGACCTTTGGTGGGTCCTGGGGCGATTTTAACGGTGATGGTCTGCCTGACCTGTATCTGCCTAACCATGGTAACCCGGGAATGTTATTTCAAAACCTGGGTGCCGGGCATTTTGAAAATGTTACTGATTCATATTTTACTGCCGGGCAGTTGCAGGGAGATGAACATGGCGCAGCCTGGGCAGACTACGATAATGATGGTGATCAGGATTTAGTGGTATTGCATGGTGGAGGCAGGGGAGTTGGCACAGGCCCCAATCGTTTTTACCGCAATGTTGATGGCCGTTTTGATGAGCTGGCAGCACAAAATGGTTCATCTAACCCCTATGCACGGACACGCAGCCCTTTATGGTATGACTTTAACCAGGATGGCAAGTTGGACCTGTTCCTGGGGGCGTTGGAAAGAGCAGATGGCAAGGCACCCGGTGCCATATTCTTACAGAATAATAGTGGGCAGTTTATAGAGGCAGAAAATTTGGCACCGTTTGCCAGCGCTTCGGTGCCGTTCTGTATTATCGGTGAGCTTGATAGTAAGCAGGGTGGAGAGTTGGTTTGCAGGGTAAAAGGTGCGAAAAATAGAACTGGGCATGTTTTGACCACAGCTGTTGCACCGATGGCCGAGCTTGATCTGCTTCCAGTATCACATTTTGAAGATGTGGCTGTGGCGGACTTTAATGGTGATGGCCTGATGGATGCTTTTTTGGCTAGACGTGCTGCTGAAAAGTCTGTTTTGCTGGGTCAGAGAGGGTCAAATGTCCTCTTTGCAGATTTACGGGTTACTCGGAAAACTGTGGGTGATGCTATTGGGTTTAGCTTTTATTCCCATGGGGATCTTCATTTTGAGGTATCACCTGAATACCCTTCCGGGTCGCTGGCTCCCGGTGCAATATTTTTGGGGAATGACGGCATTCACCCTGGTGGTTTATCCTTCACCGTTTCGAGGGAAACAGCGGGTATAGCGGGCATGCGTGCTATTCAGTTTGGTGAGCAGGTGGGGCTTTATGTTGGGTTTACAGCACCTGATCAGTGGCATGTTTTGTTTTCCAGTTCTTCAAAACTTATTGCGGATAGCCCTGAAAAGAATCAACGGCTGGCACTGAGTGTCGCCTCGACACAGCCCATTACAAAAATGCAGATTAGCGAGGGGGGCGAGCAATCACCACAGGCTGA
>CAYYRK010000167.1:0-5435 GCA_964473915.1 uncultured Pseudomonadales bacterium | reverse complement strand
TTAAATTGGTTTGCGGAATTTAAGGGTAAAACGATCGCTTTCACCAACCGATAGATAGTGATTGCGTGCTTTTCGGTTGAGTAATGAACCTGCCAGGGTAGGGGGCAGAGACCAAACACCTTTTGGATAATTTTTGCTGTCTCTTGGGTTGCGGTTAATATCGGATTTGGCAATAAGTTCAAAGCCTGCCTGTTGTGCCAGCTTGATAACATGGTTTTCATTGACATAGCCATTCTTCCCTTCAGGGTCCTGAGGTATTGCCTCATTACCGGCATGGTCAACTATCCCGAAAATGCCGCCGGGTTTCAGCATGTTGAAAATAGCATCATAATATTTTTGGGCGGGCTTCTGATATGTCATAAAACCGTGGGCACGAAATGCCAGTACCATATCTGCACCGCCATCGGGGATTAAATGGCTGGGCGCCGGGAAGCTGGATTTTTTGGACAGAGGAATATAGGAGCCCTGATCTTTTAGCAGCGGTTGTAGTATTTTTCGGTACCAGCTGCCCTGGCCGCCGGGCCAGATCTCCACGACACTCATGTTGGTTTCAAGACCAAAAAAGGTGAGGGTTTTAAATGGGTGGCGGTAGCGATCCCGATCTTTTTGATCGGCTGGCCGGTGGCTCCCGGCTATCATCTGTTTAAGCTTATCCTGGGTGGCCATGCTGGAGACCGAGTTGTCCACGACAGTGGCTGATGTGACGCCAGAAAATATGAGAAAAGAGAGTAGAGCAAAAGCGGCCAGGACGGTTTTCATTACGATCCCCTTTGTATGGGTAATAGAGAGGTCATTAGACGGACTGAGCAAAATTAAGTTGCGCTCTTTGTGTGAAAACAGAACTGCTTCAACACAAAGATCACAATTTAAGATTAGATCCTAATCTTTCCTGACAGATATTAATAGGGGGCTTAAAGTGATCTATATTGCCAGCGGATTTAAAATTTCAAGGAGCGGGCAATAATGTTGCGTTGGATTTCGCTGGTTCCCTCGCCAATAATATAGAGCAGTGTATCGCGGTGAATGCGACCCACAGGATATTCTCTCATGATGCCGGCACCGCCCAGAATACGGATCGCATCCTCACTGACTTTTACGGCCATCTCGCTGGCATTCAGTTTAACTTTGGCGGCTGTAGCATCGTCCAGAGTACCCTGGTCGATTCTCCAGGCACCGTAGTAGACCATCCACTGGGCCGCTTCAATTTCTGTCGACATATTGGCCAGTTTGTGGCCAATGGCCTGGAATTTGCCAATCGGGTGGTTGGATATGATCCGCTCATGGGCGTAGCGGTTTGCCTCCTCAAAGGCTGCCTTGGCCATACCCAGGCAGTTGGCTGAAACTCCCACCCTGTTTTCAGAAAGGGATTCGAGAATAACGGGGTAGGTTCCCTCTTCGCCACCTAGCAGGCAATCATCGGGAACAAACAGATCATCGATGAACACCATTCCGGTCTCAGAAGCACGAATACTCTCCTTTTCCAGTTTCTGAATGGTCACCCCTTTTGCGGGAAGCTCGACAATAAACATGCTGATGCTTTTTGCGCTCAGCTCTGGAGATGTTCGGGCTGCCAATAGCATAAAATCAGCCATAGGGGCGTTGGTGATGTAGAGCTTGCTGCCGTTGATGCGATAACCGCCGCTAACTTTTTTCGCATGGGTTTTAAGCGCCCGTATGTTTGAGCCGCCATCAGGCTCACTTAGCCCAAAACAGGAAACCTTTTTGCCTGCTAATGCAGGTTTTAAATAACACTCCTTTTGCGCCTGGGTGCCTATACGCCAGATCGGCCAGATACCTAGATGGCTATGGGCTGACAGTGATGAGGCAAAAGCCTGGCAAACCCGGCTGGTCTCTTCGCGAATGATGCAATCAGCAATCTTGTCAAAGCCACCACCGCCATCCTTTTGCGGGTAACGGGCAGCGATCAGCCCCATCTCACCCCACTTCAGAAACAGACCGGGTGGAAATATCTCATTATCATCCGCCTCTTTAACCAAAGGGGCCAGCTCAGTTTCGGAGAAGCGTCGAACTGTTTCACGAAGTAGGTTGTGTTCTGCAGAGAAAGTAAAATCCATAATTGCCCACTTTTTATAATTATCGGTTTTGGCCAGAGGGGGGGGGTAGAAACAATAGCTAATGTATGTTCGAAATGTAGCAATGCCAAGCTAAATAGTAAAGTTTTCATTCCTAACGTCCGCAAGAACGTATCTGGGATGGGTGTTTAATGGTAGTGTGTAATAGAGCTGTTCTATTGTTGTCATGAACGTTGACGCAAATGCAGCTTAATATAATAACGCGAACATTCATGATGTACTTGATGAGTTGTAGGTAGTTCTAAATACTCAAGGGGGAGAGAAGTGGGCACAGATAATATCAAAAAAAGCGGTAGTTCTCGATTTTACGGGGCTCCGCCTATTCCAGAACCTATGACTTCGTCGGGTATTGTTATCCCCAGAATAGTTACCCCGGATATGGTGGAGGATCGTTCTTCGGCCCAGCCGGGGGAGTTTCCTTTTACCCGGGGTATTTTCCCCGATGGTTACCGTGGTCGCCAATGGACCATTCGTCAATACTCCGGGTTTGGCTCAGCCGAAGATACCAATAAACGTTTTCGCTGGCTGCTGGACCAGGGCCAGACGGGCCTGTCAGTGGCGCTGGATCTGCCTACCCAATGTGGTTACGACCCTGTAGACCCAGTGGCAGCCCCTGAAGTGGGGAAGGTTGGGGTCTCAGTTTCCAACCTGGCAGAGATGGAGCTGCTATTTGATCAAATTGATCTGAGTAGCATTTCAACTTCATTCACCATTAACGGCACAGCCGCCATTATCTATGCGATGTACCTGGCATGCGCTGATAAACAGGGAGTGCCCAGAGCTAAATTAACCGGCACTATCCAGAACGATATTCTTAAAGAGTATGTGGCTCGGGGAACCTGGATCTTTCCCGTTAAACCCTCGATGCGTCTGACCTCTGATGTACTGATGTTCGCCAGTGAACAGTCACCCCGATTTAACGCAATTAGCGTAGCGGGAGCGCACGTTCGTGATGCCGGCTCCACGGCCGTGGAAGAGTTGGCCTATACACTGGCCAATGGCCTGGCCTATGTAGAGGAGTTGAAACAGCGTGGTGGTGATATTGAGCTATTGGCGCAAAGGCTCAGCTTCTTCTTTTATGTGCATATGGATTTCTTTGAGGAGATCTGCAAATTCAGAGCGGCGCGACAACTTTGGGCGAAATTGCTCAAAGATCGTTTTAATATAACCAGTGAGAAGGCCCTGCGCCTCAGATTTGGTGTGGTTTGTGGCGGTTCATCTTTGGTAGCGCCGCAGCCGCAAAATAATATTGTGCGCGTTGCCGTGGAGACCATGGCGGCAGTTTTAGGTGGAGCCCAGTCCATCTTTACCTGCGCTTACGATGAGGCCTTTCAAATCCCTACCGAGCACAGTGCGGAAATAGCACTGCGTACGCAGCAAATTATCGCCTTTGAAAGCGGCATTAGCAAAACCGTTGACCCGTTGGGTGGTAGCCACTATGTGGAGTGGCTAACCGATAAAATGGAGCAGGAAACACAGAAAGTAATTGATGAGCTGGATGAATACGGGGGTGTAATCAAGGCTATTGAGGAGGGTTATATTCAATCACGTATCGCCAGGCAAGCACTCAAGCGTAAGCGAAAAATTGATTCAGGTGAAACGGTCGTTGTTGGGCAGAATTGGTTCCGGCGGGAAAATCAGACCAATGAGGTGGGAGAAACCTTCAGCATTGATCCTGAAACCAGCCATCGGGTGACAGAAAAATACCAGGCGATCAAGTCATCAAGAGACAACGAGGCGGTTAAACAGAGCCTGGCTGCGCTTGAAAAAGCAGCGATCAGTGATAATGAAAATGTCATGCCCTATCTGGTGGATTGCTGCCATGCGTATGCTACGGTTGGCGAGATTGTCGATACTTTGACCGGTATTTGGGGTGAATTTCAAGAGCCTTTGGGGTTGTGAGGAGATCATGTTAAAAAACAAACGTATTCTAATTGCCAAGCCTGGTCTTGACGGACATGATATTGGCGCCAAAATTATTGCTCTTGCACTACGAGATGCCGGGGCTGATATTATCTATACCGGTTTGCGTAAAACCCCTGAATATATTGCGCGTATTGCCATTGATGAAGATGTGGACGCGGTGGGGTTGAGTGTGCTTTCTGGTAGCCATACAGCACTGTTGCAGCAAACTATCGATCTGTTGCGCGAAATGGGCGCAGGCGATATACCACTGTTTGTGGGTGGAACTATCCCGCCGGCAGATATTGAACTGCTACGCGAAATGGGGGCTGCTGCCGTCTTTACTTCAGATATGACAATTGATGACACGATTGCTGAAGTTGAACGACTGCTGCAGTAGGTTGGGCCGGTCATGGTTCTTAGTAAGGCTTTCGCTCCGTTTTTCAGTGAGTATGCAGATACAGCATGCAGAGAGCTGATGTGAGCCGGCGTCAATTAGCACAAGAGCTGACAAAAACCTTAAATGCCAGCGTTGAAGAGATGCTGGCAGCTTCAGGTGAACCCTCTGAGACTCCCGCTCTGCGAATCGGCATTACTGGTGCGCCGGGCGTAGGCAAGAGCAGTGTCATAGCAAAGCTGGCAGCACTGCGGGTTGAGGCAGTCAGCAAGCTGGCGGTGTTGGCCATCGACCCCAGCAGCCCCTGTTCTGGGGGGTCTCTGCTGGGGGATCGAATACGGATGGACCTGTTGGCTGATAATCCTGATGTATATATTCGCTCACTGCCCAGTCGAAGCGCAAATGACGGGCTTTGCAATAATATTCCGGCGCTGATTCAGCGGCTGGAAGATCATGGTTTTGCAGAGATAATCCTTGAAACGGTCGGAGTGGGTCAAGCAGAATATGCCATCCGTAATCAGGTGGATACAGTCATTCTTATTATGCAGCCTGAGTCTGGTGATACGATCCAGAGCATGAAGGCCGGAGTGGTTGAAATGGCCGATATTCTGGTAGTGAATAAAAGTGACCTGCCTGGGGCGCAAAAGGTGTGCACTGAGCTTGAAGAGATTGCTGCACGTGGTGGGCGCTCAGAAGGGTGGTTTCCGCCGGTGGTTGCAATCTGTGCAGAGGATGATGCCGGGATTAGATCCTTGAATCGGGCGATTAACCTGCACACAGCCTGGCAAAGTGAACATCGGGATGATCATGAGGTGGCATGCCAGCGGCAACGCTATCAGCTACAAAGTCTGCTTGAGCGGCGCATTTGTGAGTTGATGGATGATAAAAGCCCGGAATTTTGGTCAAAACCGTTACCCAACTCCTTTAGAGATATAGCCCGATTTCTGTCTGCGACAGGGCTGCACCGAACAGGTTAAGTGCTGGTGGTGCGGCTTTCTGGAGATGATTTTCGGGGTGGTAAGGGTCAGTTAACCTCTTTGAGA
>CAYYRK010000166.1:0-5479 GCA_964473915.1 uncultured Pseudomonadales bacterium | reverse complement strand
CACAAACGCACACTCCAGCCTGTCCAGCTGAGAAATTCAGGTTAAAAGCACAGGGAGAAAAAGCCTGGCCTGCAGCTTGTATTGGGAAATGTATTTGCCCGCAGGTTTAATAATCACTAATCATGACGATTATTGCTGGTCAGTACAATTTTCCATTGCCTACCCACCTTTTTTAGCAACACAATCTCAATAAAGCGGTTACGGGTTTCAGCAGCACCCTCCCTGGTGATGGTTTTCGTTTTAATCTCAACCCATGCGCTGGCCATTTTGCCATCAACCTGGCTCTGTATCAGAGTTGCTGATCGCTCGTATACTTTTACGTTGCCCATAATGCCAAATACAGCTTGCCAGCGTGCTTTCAGGTTGGCTGTCTTGGGAAAGACCTGAATAGGTTTTTGTGTTGCTGGCGTCTTATCAGTTTTGGGCGGGTAGTGAGCCGGGAAGAGATCCAGCTTTAATGCGTTCTCATCAAAGGTGGCCAGCACGGCATCTAGATCACGGTTTGTAACCGCCTGGTTCATGGTTGAAATAAGGTTATGAATATCCTGTTTGTCTGCTTCAATCGCCTGTGCTGTGGTTCCGGAAAAGACAGGGTTGCTCAGTATGAGCAGGCAGAGCAGGGCAAGGTTAGCGTGAAAAGGTGTTTTTTGTTTCATTGTTGACTCCATAATTATTATTCTGGAATTTTTTGTTGGCCAGGGTAGAGTGTGATTCACTCAACGGATGAAGAGATAGATCGAAACTCATTACATTTATATCCACAAGTTGCTATTGGAATGGAGCGGTCAACTGAGCATTCCAGGGTTATGCTAACAGCATATTTGCCAGCAAAAAGAGGCCGGCACATCCGACTACGCCGCCCGTTACCCGCAGTATTTCACTGCCCCTTGGCACCTTGTTGGCTCCCACTCCGATTAATACTCCGAAAAGGTGTAGGCCTACGGTGCCCATAACAAACCCTGTACCATAGAGTAAGGGGTTGGTCATCTCTGGCATTTCAGAGCCGTGGGCGTGACCGTGCATCAGACCAAAATAGCCCACCAGCAGCATGACGATGACACTGGGTATCTGCTTGTCTATAGCTAATACGGCACCTAAAGCGATAACCGAGAAGATAATGCCGTATTCGATGCCGGGTACAGGAATGGCATAACCTCCTAAAAGACCACCGATAAGCATATTAGTAATAAAAACCAGAGGAACCAGCCAGATGGAGGTTCCCCCCATTACAGCACTGACCACACCGACAGAGATCATCGCCAGCAGGTGATCCAATCCCAATACAGGATGACTGAGACCGATCATGAAACCGTTACCGTTGGCATGGGTTTCATGGGCATTGGCCAGATCTGGAACCAGTAATAGTAGGCAGGTGAAAGTGGTGTTACACCTGCTCAATGGCAATGATTTGCTCATTTGAGCACTTTTTTACGCATGGCATTTAACTGTTCCTGTTGCTTGATCCGCCACTGTGGGCAGAAGAGGGTGGCTTTTAGCTTCAGCATAATCTCCTCCCGCCACTGCTGCCAGATGATGCCAGATAGAACAACCAGCGCTAGCAGGATTAACAGAAAATAGATCAGGGTTTGGTCCTGCTCCTGGGGTTGACTCTCCACCTTCTCCAGCTTTTGCCCCTGCACCTGCTGTTGCGGCTGGGCTGCTGTTGCGGGTTCAGGTTGTGCTACTGGTGCTGGTGTTACCGGCACCGCTATATCCAGGCCATAACCCTGCGCTTTGGCGTTGATGAACTCTTTAAATTTCTCATTGATAGTCACCACATCATGTTTTTGAACCATCTCGTCATAGACGCTAATCAATTTTTTGACAGTTTCGTCATCTGGCTGCCAGTATCCCTTACGCACCGCCTCCAGCATGCGTTCAGTAATCTGTGCCAGCGCTTCGGCATTGTTCTGCTCGAACCACTGCTGCATATCCATCTCATACTTATCATCAACATAGATCTCGAAGAACTCCTGCCACTGATCGGCGCGGATGTTCTGTGGGTCTACCACCTGCCAACCCCAGAAGTTATTGACGGTATCGTTCACGCTCAAGGTCCCAGCATAGCCCTCTTGCTGCATCTGCTCGATCCAGCGTGGGTGAAAATAACGGGTGCGTAGCTCTTTAGACATGAACTGGTTCAGGTTCTCCATCTTCTCCTGATCCGGATTGCGGAGGTTGCTGATGAACATCTCCGGGCTTTTGCCGTCGAGCTGTCGTACTGCCAGGGAGATACCGCCCAGGTATTGGAAGGGGTCATCAGAGGTGAGCATGCCATAAAGGTTGGATGAGCGGGAGAACATTGCCATATCGGTGCCTGAGAGATTCTTGCCGTAGAGCTTCTCAACCTTTTCACTCCAGCGGCTCTCATCAGCCCCGAAGGCAAAACCCATGCGATCCATGTAGAGATTGGCCAGTTTATCATCCTTCTCCCAGGTGTCGGAGGCGAGCACCCCGGCGTTCAGCCCGGTGCCGTAGCTGCCGGTTGCGCCGGAGAAGATACGGATAGTGGAAAGGTATTTCGCCTCTGCCTCATCGACCCCTTCCGCCTGTAGCTCTTGCTGAAGTTTTTGGCTGTTGCGGTAGACAAAATTGGTCTCCTCTTTGAGTTGAGCAATCTTGTTGATGCCCTCGGCCAGTAGCTTCATTACACCGGGAAAGGCATCCCGGTAGAGTCCGGTGGCCGACAGCACCACGTCGATACGGGGGCGCCTTAGCTCTGAGTAGGGGATAATCTCCGTGCCTGATACCCGCCCACTCTCATGCCAGACCGGACGCAGCCCCATGGCGTACATTGCTTGTGATTCCAGTACGCCGAAGTGGCGCATTGCTTCAATTGACCAGAGAGAGAAGGTCATCTTGTCGGGGTATTTCCCATGTTTTTCAACATAGTCATCAATCAAGCCTTTGACCAGTGTCTTGCCAGACTCCCAGGCTGCCCTGGTTGGCAGACGTGATGGGTCAAAGCCATAGAGATTTCGACCGCTGGGCAAACTTTCGTCGTTGCGCACCGGGTCACCGCCGGTGGACGGGGTGATGTAGTCGCCATTGAGGGCCTTGAGCAAGCTGCTCATCTCCAGGGTGCCTTTGATCCGCCGTAGCAGATCGCGCCCCCGTACCAGCATGTTTCGAAGCTCTACCGGAACATCATCGGTGATATTTTCACCCTTGATCACGGTGCTGTGGATTAACCCGAACCCTGGTAAATTCTCCACCTGAACCTGATCGCCGACCTGCTGTGGCGCCGCCGCTTCACGTTGTTCATACCTATTAATGGCGGTGGCAAATTCAGAGCCGAGAATTTGCATGATGGTAGTCACCAACAGTCGATCCTCGGCTACTTTTCCCCAGGTGTGCAGTCCCAACGGTTGGTTTTCAATGGCCAGGTCATGCATGTAGTCGTGCAGTTCACTCATAAATTTACTGAACTGGCTTTTGGCCGCTTCAACCTGCCAGCCCATGTCGGCCAACAGATCCATCTCTTCCAGTTTTTTGATCAGTTGTTTACGGGTGCGCTTTTTTACCAGCCCTGGGTCGGCTTCACCATACTGGTGCATCAGCTCATGAACTTCACTCATCTCGCGGTAGAGTCCGCTGGGGGCGAAGGGTGGGGTCATGTGGCTGATCATTGCCGCGTGGCCGCGCCGTTTGGCCTGTAGCGCCTCGCCAACATCATCGACGATATAGGGGTAGATCACCGGGACATCATCTGCCGTCAGGCTGCCCGGATCATAGGCCCAGAGTCCGCGCTCTTTACCCGGTAGCCACTCGTGACTACCGTGGGTGCCAAGATGCACCAGTGCATCGGCACCAAACTGTTCACGCAGATAGAGATAGACCGCCAGATAGTAATGGTTAACCGGCAGGCTCTTGCTGTGGTAGATCGACTTTTCGCGTTTGCCTTTCTCGCCACGCGGTGGCTGGGGTAATAACAGCAGGTTGCCGGTTTTTAGCATCGGGATGATAAACCGGGGTTCGCCATTGTTCTCATCCACCATGAAATGCGTCTCTGGCTTGCCCCAGGTGTCGATGATAGGTTGCCTGACTGTCTCGGGCAGCTGGTCGAACCACTGCCGGTAGCGGCTGATAGGCAAAGTGCCGCCCATCTTGCTCTCTAGCAGTGAAGCGGGCAGTTCATTACGGTAGTAAGGACGCTGCATGGTGGCGACCGCATCAATCATCGCCTGTTCCGGCAGGGTCTGGGTGCTGAATCCTGCTTGCTGCATTGCGCTGGAGATCTGCTCCACACTACGCGGGATATTCAAAAAGGAGGCGCTGGCGCTCTTCTCTCCCGGCGGGTAGTTGTAGTAGAGAATGGCGACTTTTTTATCGCGGTTCGGTTTGTGGCGCAGGGTGGCAAAACGCACCGCCTTGCGAGTAATCCGCTCTACCTGCTCAGTAATCGGCTGGGTGCTCTCATCACTCTTGCGCTTGCCAGAGACAACAGTGGGGTCAATGGTGCCGGCCATCTCGGCCATGGTTAGATAGAAGGGAACCAGCATGGCGGGGATGCCGCCGTTGCTCTCTCGCCAATCGTTGATAGATTTGGTGTGCTTCAGCGCATTCAATACTGTGATGCCCAGCTTTTCAAATTCCTTCTGGCGGCTATCGGCCCAGTGGATCATGCGCGTGTTGATCAGAACGTCGATGGTCAGTTTGCCATTCAGGGTCAGCCAGGATGGGTAGTCCGGGGTATTGCGTGCAGTACGGTAGTAAAATGGCAAAGCCGTAGCGCCCAACTGTTCGATACGGGCAATCATGGCGTCGTACAGCGCCATATTTTCACTGGCTAGAGTCTCCTGGTGGATTGTGATGCCGATCACCGGGCGATTGGCACCCAGGCGGCTGGCTTGCCATTGCAGATATTCTTGCGGGTCAGCGGAGATTCGGCCCGGATAGTCGGGGTGGTAGATGCCCAGTTCTGGATAGATGATTGGTGGCCTGATGGGTAGGGTGACCGCTTCTCCCAGCAGGCTGCCTTTGATGTAGCTCAACATGCGGCTGAGGTTTTGTTTGCCGCCGTTGGTAAAATAGCGCTCCAGCTCTTCGGCTTGTGACTGGCTGATACCTCTGCGCAGGCTATCGCCTTGTGGCCAGCGGATGGCAAGGGTCTTGATCGGTTCATCCAGTGCGGCAACCTGCTCGGCTAGATGGCCAAACTGCTCTTTGGCTTCATTGGCGTTGACAGTATCAAATAGCAGTAGCTGGTAGCCTTGCAATAGACTGGCCAGTTGAGTCTCTTTGTTCAGACTCCTCAGTTTTTTGTGGGTGACCTGCATCCCCTGCTGCCTGGCTAACTGTTGTAGCAGGTGGATTTTTGCCGGTGTGATATGACCAGCTGAAAGCAGTATTAGATTAAGGTCTTCTGTCGGCTCTTGTGTGGCATGTATTGAGGTGCTGGCAAGGGTGCTGATTGCTATCAACAGGGTTAATATAATTTTTTTCATTGAGCTGCTTCTGTTTCTGGGACATAGAGCAT
>CAYYRK010000165.1:0-5511 GCA_964473915.1 uncultured Pseudomonadales bacterium | reverse complement strand
AAAAAATGGTCATCCTGAAAAGCTTAAGTAAGTACCATTCCTGGCTGACCCCTTGTTTTTCCTTGTTTTTCCGACCGAAGGGAGCGAACTTAATGTGCTTGTTAAGAGCGTACGAAGCAAGGGATGTATTCAATTACCCAACCATACGCCCAAATTACAGTACCGAATATTGTAATTTTCAACCCCAAAATTTGATTATTTCTACTAACTCTTAATCTCTCAACATTAACGAAGTTCTTGGTAGCCTCTTCGCTGTCCTCAAGGAATTCGGGAACATCAACATCAGAATGAGAGCCAAACAAATCTCTATGCAGATCCAGATAGGTAATTGGAACATTAAGGCTTGAAAAGATTAGCAGCCCCACCACAGTGACGATTCCACCTGCCCCTGAAAACCAGTTAGTATTTTCTAATACCCACGACATAACAAGTGAGCTGATAATAAAAATTGAACAAACCAACCATATTCGAGTTTCTGATTGATTCCGCACGAAGTAAAGCATTCTGAGAGTGATGCTCTCTTCCTTTGTTGGAAAATTATTTTTCTTCCCCATAGTTGTAGCCGTCTGAATAATTTAGACTCTATTAACAGTTAACTATACAGAACATCGATTTCATCGTGTTAGACAAAACCTGTAGAGCGCAACATGATAAAGCCCACATAAGATAAAGGGCTGTGCCAGTTTGCCCATACTTGCTCTAACCCACCCTTTTAACGATACTGTGGAATCGAGGTAAAGCGGTTCAATTGCACCAATCAATCCCAACGGTGTTGCCGGATCCGGAGGCCGCGTTGAGCATCAATCGGCTGTATTTCATGCCGTCGCCACCTCCCATGCCACCCAGCATACGGATCATATGCCAAGGCGATATACGCAGAGCAGGGCCAGAATATCACCTGCGCAAAATCAGCTTCAATTCGGCAACGCCTAGCAGATAAAAATAGCCGCCAGGCCCAGGGAGCTTTGTTAAGGCGGGGCGTCAAAGCAAGTAATAGTGCGTGTTTTAGAAGCCCCTGTTACTACAGGCTATCCGCCAGCAAAACCGGACATAAAATCTACTTCATCCCCGTCTTGCAGGGGTGATTCAAGGCCTTGCTTTTCGTCTATATTATCTCCATTTATATAGATGGCGACGTGCCCGGATACTTGGCCGTCTTCGTCACAAAAAGCCCCCTTTACACCGGGATGGATCTGTTCCAGTTTTTCTATGCACTCTTTAACTGTTCCCGCTTCAAGTGATACTTCATCTTTATTTTCTGTGAGCTTTTGAAAACCACCACTCATTCTTGCAATAACCATAATTTTTCCCTATTGATCCCATCCAGAACAGATGTCATTTGGTCTGTCAAAAAATTTCTTTGTGTACTTTGCTCTTGAGTCGTTTCGTATTGATTCGGCTTGCTCTTCGGAACATTTATGATGTTTGATCCAGCCTTCCAGGTGCATACCGCCGGGCATCCATTTCTGAATCACCTCCCGGTCATAGGTCCAGGCTTTTATCTTGACTCCGAATTTGGATAATATCTTGAAAACGTCATCTCTCTGCCTGTAGTCACAATAGACGCACATGACACATTGGTCCAGACCAAACCAATCCTGAGGAGCGCGGTCATACTTAATGCATGGGATTTGATGGTCTTCAACATAGGGGTTAAGATTTTCGGACATTTCAGCAAGCTCTTCGGCACTGCCAAAAAACACCCATTTCCCCCAGTGTTCCAAATACTCCTTATTTTTCAACCTTTGCCCATTGTACGCAATCGATGCGCCAGGATCACTGGGACAATTCATATCATCCGTACTGAAAATAAATATGTACCATGAATCAGGCTTGTTTATGATCATCTTCCACCCCCTAAGATCAGTTAAACACCCAGATGCTCCTGGGCCCTACGGATATAGAATATTTTTTAATTTAAACCGCAGAAAACGAGTTTAGACAACAGAGATAGATTTTGTCAATGCAAGTGAGTGACCAGCCATCCAGAATCAATGCGCTTTCTGGTCAATCCAGAACAATGCGTACCTCCTCATGTTCTACCTGCCCGGCACTGATTTTAAATGATTTGAGCACCGGCGCATCCGGCGACATCAGGGAGATAATGACATAGGAAATGTCGGGGGTTCGCGCCAACCGGATATCTTCCTCTGAGGGCCTGGCCGGAGCCTCTGGATGAGAGTGATAGACAGCAAGCATGTTTAACCCCCGGATGCGCAGATTTTTTATCACGGCAAACTGCTCATTCAAGTCCATGCTGAAATGTGTACTGCTGGCATCGGTGTTGGTCACCCGGTACAGCGTTTTTACAGCGCCATCCCATCCGGCAAGAATACCGCATACTTCCTGGGGTAACCCCTGGATGGCGTGGGCGATCAGATCATCGCGGATGTGCTGGGGGATTTTCAGCATGACAGCACCCCTAACCAGTAAGTAGCCGTTGAGTACGAAGACCCGACTGATATCGAAAGCAGGGCAAGTTCATGGTATCAGTAACGGGGAAGAGAGGGATCGACCTTGTCAGCCCATTCAAGAATGCCGCCCTTCAGATGTTTTACCCGTTTGAATCCTGATGACTTTAAAAGGTCAAGAGCTTGACGACTTCGGGCGCCGGTTCGGCAATACAGTATGTATTGCTTTGCCACATCCAACTGTTCAACATTATCCAACAAAGATTTCATCGGAATCAAAGTCGAGGGATTCAATCGGCAGATCTCATTTTCGTAGGGTTCACGAACATCGATGAGTGTAACAGGGGTTTCTGCCTCCAGGATTGCTTTGAGTTCTTCAGCTGAAACTTCATCCTCCTGAACTGTCAGGTTGTTCTGTTTGGCTCCCGGTGATCCGCAAAACTCTTCGTAATCGATAAGCTGGTTGATTGTCGGATGGGTACCGCAGATGGGACATGCCGGTTTTTTGCGCAAATTCAGGGTGCGAAAACTCATTTTTAAAGCATTGAACAGCATCAACCGCCCGATTAGGGGGTCTCCCTTACCGATAACCAGCTTGATGGCCTCGGTCGCCTGAAGTGAACCAATGACTGCGGGCAGGACCCCAAGAACTCCAGCTTCCGCACAGCTCGGCGCCATATTCGGCGGCGGAGGCGCTGCATACAGGCAGCGATAACATGGGCCACGTCTGGCATCGAATACAGACAGTTGGCCATCGAATTGATGGATCGACCCGTGTACCAGTGGCTTGCCGAGCAGGACGCACGCATCATTTACCAGGTAGCGGGTAGCAAAATTATCCGTTCCATCCACCACCACATCGTATTTCCCTAAAATATCCAGTGCATTTTCAGAGGTTAAGCGGGTGTTGTGAGCGGTTATCTCTATAAAGGGGTTCAATGCATGGAGCCGTCGCTGGGTGGTTTCGACTTTAGACTTGTTAATATCCGCCGTTGTGAATGCAACCTGGCGCTGGAGGTTCGTGGTATCGATCACATCAAAATCCACCAGCCCCAGGTGACCTACACCCGCAGCGGCCAGATACAGCCCGATGGGAGATCCCAGCCCACCCGTACCGATACACAACACATGCGCCGCTTTCAGCTTTTCTTGCCCCTCCAACCCCACATCCGGCATGATCAGGTGCCGACTGTAACGGGACAGCTCATCGCTTGATAGAGTCATCGTGTGAATCCCCCTGATTTTATTATTCTGGAATCCTCAGTTAAATACCGTAAAGTAGGTATGCTCGTGGTGCAGTATAATTCACCCTGTAGGGGGTGTTAGAAATAGAAAATATTCATGTTATCAACCTCCCTGGTCATCAAATAGCAGCTGAGGTGCCCAGGTGGGAGGGTAGATAATAACCCATTATAAGCGTAGGCCACCAATAGAAACGAAAGAGGATATCAACTAGTATGGCTAGTCTGGTAATAAATTTTACTGCTGCGAAAGTACTAACTTCTGGCCATTTAAAGTATCAACCGACAGCCCCATAACCGCAATTCCCATGTGAGGGTTTGGATGCGACAGGGACTTTACTCCAATGATGCGCCCAGTTCAAAGATGGTGTTTGATTAAAAAAAATAATTAACTAATCTATTGAATCTCAACTGATTTTATCCTCACTAGCTTACCAGTTGGTTGGTTTATTTGAAAATTTGGTTCTTTTCTCTCTCGACCAAAGGGGATGCACTGTGTCAGGATAGCTGTTAATAATCGCTACAACAGCACAGGTGTGCATTAATAAAACGACTCTTTAACCGCTAAGTGCCGCTTCAAGGTCTAACACCTATCATCAGGAACCACTCATGACTTCAGACAAGCCAAAAACGAAACCTCCGGTCTCATCCGACCAACCCAAAAACGGCTCGGATCAGTCCGATTATATAAGCCAAAATAATACTCAACTCCCACTTGAAGCTATTGCCGCCGGGAAAGCCGCAGAGGAAGCCGCTAACAGGGTCGCTGAGAAAGAGAACATGTTCCAGGTGATCGGCGACTATCTGCTTCTCCACGGCTCTGATGAGGCCATTTGGTGCGGCTCCGAGCTGGACGGTTTCGTTGCTGCAGTTGCCTGCGCTCCAAAAACCATCATGCCAACAACCTGGATCCCTCTCATCTGGGGGGGGGAGAAGCATGCGCCCAACTGGGAAGATGAACAGGAACTCTCGCGGTTTAGCAGCGCGCTGTTTGTATACTACAATATCGTAAAACAAGATTTTCAGGCGCGTAGCTATGAACCCGTGTTCCAGGAGAGTGATGGCCCCGAAGATTTGCTGGTTGCTGAGGAATGGTGCAACGGGTTTTTGCGCGGCATTGATCTATGGGAGGAGTTGTCAGCCGAGAACATGGCACAGCTGGAGCGCTGCTTACACCCCATCCACCATTTTAGCACCCGTGAAGGCACCAATACTTTGGAGTCCAAGACCACAGCTCAGATGCTAGAGCTCCAGGCGGGCATTCAGTCCAGGCTAGAGGCTCTCTACCAACATCTGTTCAAACCGGTTAAAGTGGGACGTAACGATCCCTGTTCCTGTGGCAGCGGCAAGAAATACAAGAAGTGCTGCGGACTGCACTGATCACAATGGATAATCTTGGCAGCCACTGAGCGCCTATCCATCTCTGCAAAACCCCATCACGGGAGGCTGCAAAGATGGATATAACCCTGTTTTTCCATAGCCCCCAACCCATAGAGACTCGTCTGCCGCACCAGTAACCAATAGTTCTAAATTGATCAAAATAGCGCTCATAGAAAAGGCGCAACCCCAATAATCAGCTGAAACCAGGGCTGCACCCACCCATAAAAATAGCTTGTTAAAATTACTCTATACGGGCATATTGGATAAAAAATAACAATGGGTCATGCCGATCTGAAGCTGGAGTCAGGGACTGTCTCAACTAGACATTCACCCTAAATAATCATTCCTACAACGCGCCACGAGGCAGAAATTAGCGCATTGGTATAATTTTCCCACCTCCGAGCACAGGCCATTATCTCGCTCAGACATCTCCAGCTCAGAACCTTTCAATGGTTCTCCCCGGCACACGATACCTATAG
>CAYYRK010000164.1:0-5513 GCA_964473915.1 uncultured Pseudomonadales bacterium | reverse complement strand
CTGTTGACTCAAGAAAGTCCTGGGCAAAACGCTGTAATACGCCGCCAGCCTCATAGACAGACACCTCATCGGCGGTGTCCAGGCGACAGGTCACTGACAGCTCTACACGGTCACCATTTTTACGATTGATAACCAGTGTCAGCTCTGCTCGAGGCGTTGGCTTGCCAATAACATCAAAGGTTTCGGTGCCGTCGATTGCGTAGGTTTCACGGTTCTCGCCAGACTTAAACTCCAGCGGTAAAACACCCATGCCGACCAGATTGGTACGGTGGATACGCTCAAAGCCTTCAGCGACGATCACCTCAACACCCGCCAGGCGTACACCCTTGGCCGCCCAGTCACGCGAGGAGCCCTGACCGTAGTCAGCACCGGCAACAATGATCAACGGCTGCTTGCGCTCCATATAGGTTTCAATAGCCTCCCACATGCGAGTCACTTTACCCTCAGGCTCGATGCGGGCCAGAGAACCCTGTTTGATCTGACCATTTTCCTTCACCATTTCGTTCAATAATTTTGGATTGGCGAAAGTTGCACGCTGGGCGGTAAGATGGTCACCCCGGTGGGTTGCATAGGAGTTAAAATCCACCTCTGGCAGCCCCATTTTGGCCAGGTATTCTCCAGCAGCACTATTGGCCATGATCGCATTCGATGGTGACAAATGGTCCGTGGTGATGTTGTCACCCAGCACTGCCAATGGGCGCATCCCCTTCAGGGTGCGTTCACCAGCCAGTGCGCCATCCCAATAGGGTGGACGGCGTATATAGGTGGTCTGTGGACGCCAGTCATACAGTGGGCTGATCTGCTCGCTCTTGTCATCCGAAGCTTCGAACATAGGGATGTAAACCTGGCGAAACTGCTCGGGTTTAACACTTTTCGCCACGATCGCATCGATCTCTTCATCGCTAGGCCAGATATCCTTCAGGGTGACCGGATTGCCAGCTTGATCAGTACCCAGTACGTCTTTTTCGATATCGAAACGGATCGTACCAGCGATAGCATAGGCGACAACCAACGGCGGAGAGGCCAGGAATGCTTGTTTCGCGTACGGGTGGATACGACCATCAAAGTTACGGTTACCCGACAGTACAGCCGTAGTATACAGGTCACGATCGATCACTTCCTGCTGGATAACGGGATCTAGCGCGCCGCTCATACCGTTACAGGTAGTGCAGGCGAAACCAACAATTCCAAAGCCCAATTTTTCAAGTTCTGGTAATAGGTTAGAATCTTCCAGATAGAGCTGAGCCACTTTTGAGCCGGGTGCAAATGATGATTTAACCCAGGGTTTACGAGTCAAGCCAAGTTCATTGGCTTTACGGGCTAATAGAGCCGCAGCAATCACGTTGCGTGGATTACTGGTGTTAGTGCAACTGGTAATCGCAGCGATGATCACGGCACCATCAGGCATCAGGCCCTCTTCATTTTCGACTTTTCCGGAGATACCTCGTGCGGCAAGCTCAGAGGTTGGAACACGACGGTGCGGGTTAGAGGGGCCAGCGATATTACGTACTACGGTGGACAGATCAAAAGTCAGAACGCGCTCGTACTCAGCATTTTTCAGACTATCAGCCCACAGGCCGGTTTCCCTGGCGTAGTTTTCTACTAATTTAACCTGTTCCGCATCACGACCGGTGAGTTTGAGGTAGTCGATCGTCTGTTGATCGATATAGAACATCCCTGCTGAAGCCCCAAATTCTGGTGTCATATTGGAGATGGTTGCGCGATCACCCAGGGTTAGGTTAGCTGCACCTTCACCGAAAAACTCAAGGTAGGACGATACAACTTTTTCGCTGCGCAGAAACTCGGTAATTGCCAACACGATATCAGTGGCAGTAATGCCAGGCTGGCGCTTTCCAGTCAGCTCTACACCGATGATGTCTGGTAGGCGCATATAGGAGGGACGGCCCAACATTACATTTTCAGCTTCAAGGCCACCCACACCGATAGCGATAACACCCAGTGCATCCACGTGTGGGGTATGACTATCGGTACCCACGAGCGTATCGGGAAAAGCCACACCCTCACGCGCCTGAATGACCGGCGACATCTTCTCGAGGTTGATCTGGTGCATGATGCCGTTACCCGGCTGAATCACATCAACATTCTTGAACGCTTTCTTTGTCCAGTTAATAAAGTGAAAGCGGTCATCATTACGGCGATCTTCGATCGCACGGTTTTTCTCGAATGCGTCTTTCTCAAAGCCGGCGTGCTCAACTGCCAGCGAGTGATCAACGATCAGTTGCGTCGGGACAACGGGGTTTACCTTTGAAGGGTCACCACCCTGGTCAGCAATAGCATCGCGCAACCCAGCAAGATCAACCAATGCGGTTTGCCCGAGAATATCATGACAAACAACGCGTGCCGGGAACCAGGGGAAATCTATCTCGCGCTTTCTCTCAATAATCTGCTTGAGAGAATCTGTCAGCGCAGCAGACTCGCAACGGCGCACAAGGTTTTCGGCCAGTACGCGTGAGGTGTAGGGCAGCTTGTCATAGGCACCAGGCTGAATTGCGTCAACTGCCGCACGGGCGTCAAAATAATCCAGCGCACTGCCGGGCAATGGTTTGCGATGTTCAGTGTTCATGGCTTAATTCACCGAGTAATGTTCTTAAGGAAACAGGCCCGCTGTAAAGCGGGCCAGGTTGGTTCTGTGCAGAAAACCTAGTCGCGTGCTTCAATAGGTACCCAGGTGCTGCTTTCAGGGCCGGTGTAATCCGCACTGGGACGGATAATCCGGTTGTTGGCTCGTTGCTCCTTAACGTGCGCAGTCCAACCGGAAACTCTGCTCATTACAAATATTGGAGTGAACAGTTTGGTCGGGATACCCATAAAATGGTAGGCCGATGCATGGAAGAAATCAGCATTACAGAAGAGTTTTTTCTCCCGCCACATCACCTCTTCACAGCGAACTGATACCGGATATAGCACAGTGTCCCCTACCCGCTCGCCGAGTTTTTCGGCCCACTCTTTGATAATGCCATTACGCGGATCGGAGGTGCGGTAAACTGCATGACCAAAACCCATAATCTTATCTTTACGTTCCAGCATGCCCATCACTTCCTGCTCGGCATGATCAGCACTTTCATAATTTTCGATCATATCCATGGCGGCTTCATTCGCCCCGCCATGCAAAGGACCACGCAGAGTACCAATGGACGCGGTGACACAGGAATGAATATCCGACAGGGTGGATGCGCAGACTCGTCCGGCAAAGGTAGAGGCATTGAATTCGTGCTCAGCATAGAGAATCAGCGAGCAGTGCATCACCTGTTCAAACAGTGGGTCAGGCTTTTCACCAGCTAACATGTGCAAAAAATGTGCGCCGATAGAGTCATCATCGGTCTGGGTTTCAATACGCACACCATCATGGCTGAAACGGTACCAGTAACAGATAATGCTGGGGAAAGCCGCCAGCATGCGCTCTATTTGCTGATCCTGCTCATCAAAACTTTGCTCTGTTTCCAGGTTGCCCAGCATGGAGCAACCGGTGCGCATCACATCCATCGGGTGTGCATCTGCAGGGATCAGTTCCAGAGCCGCCTTCAGCGCATCAGGCAGACTGCGCATGCCTTTAAGCCGCCCTAGGTAAGCATCGTATTCCTGTTGGTTGGGTAATTTACCGTAGGCCAGTAGATAGGCTACCTCTTCAAACTTGGCCTGAGCGGCCAGATCAGCTATATCATAGCCACGATAGGTTAATCCTGAACCGCTTTTCCCGACGGTACAAAGTGCTGTTTCTCCAGCAGACTGCCCGCGCAGTCCTGCTCCACCAATTGGTTTATCTGCCATTGTCTTATCTCCTGTTTTTACTGTAGTTGCTTCTCTTACTTGTTTTTACCTTCGGAAAACAGCCGATCAAGCTGCTCTTCAAAGGCGTGATATCCTAGATAATCATAAAGCTCCATACGTGTCTGCATCAGATCCACCACGTTTTTCTGGTCACCCTCCTCCAGAACAGCGCGATATACGGTCTCGGCTGCTTTATTCATAGCCCGTGTTGCTGTTAAGGGGTACAACACCATATCAACACCACAGCCAGCTAGCTCGGTCTTATTGAAAAGCGGTGTTTGACCAAACTCTGTCATGTTAGCCAGTAGTGGGGCATCTAAAGCATCGCTAAAAGCCTGATAGTCTTCAAGACCGCTCATCGCCTCAGCAAAGATACCATCGGCACCAGCCTCGATGCAGGCCAGTGAGCGATCAATTGCTGCGTTCAATCCATCCTGCCCGAAGGCATCGGTGCGCGCCATGATAAAAAAATCATCATCGGTTCTTGCATCAACGGCCGCCTTAATCCGGTCAACCATCTCTTGTTGACTGACAATCTCCTTGTTGGGGCGATGACCACAACGCTTTTGTGCCACCTGATCTTCAATATGTACAGCAGCCACACCGGCTCGAATCATCTCTTTAACAGTTCTGGCGATATTGAACGCCCCACCCCAACCGGTATCAATATCCACCAGCAATGGCGTATTGCAAGCTGCGGTAATTCTTCGGGCATCTTCCAACACATCATTAAGAGAGGTCATCCCCAGATCAGGGAGCCCGTAGGAAGCATTGGCGCAGGCAGCGCCGGATATATAGATAGCTTTGTGGCCAATTTGTTCGGCCATCATTGCGGTATAGGCGTTAATCGTGCCAACAATTTGTAACGGTTTTTCTGAAACCAGGGCTGCCCTGAACAGAGCTCCTGGTGATTGATTTGTCATACGTTGAGTCCTCTATTTTCGTTTGCGGTTCTCTTCAATTGCTGTTCAATATTGCTGCGCGCTGCACTAATATGCTCGCGCATTAACTTTTCCGCTCTCTCCTCACTGCGTGATTCAATCGCCTGAACAATTTTGTGGTGCTCACTAAATGCATACCTTGGCCGCGGAGTATCAACGCTGAACTGGTAACGATACATTCGCAACAGATGGTATAGATCATTGCAGAGCAGGTTGATCAACTGCGGGTTATGACTACCCTGTACAATACAGTAATGGAAATCCAGGTCACCTTCACGTTGGTAATAGGCGTGTCCCTCCTGTAGATCCCTGTTTTTTTCATGAGCTAACAACAGGTGCTTTAATTTAGAGATCTGCGCCGCGGTCATACGTTGTGCGGCTAGCCTACAGGCCACACCCTCAAGCGCCTCGCGCATATAAGAGATATCAACCAGCTCCTCCAGGGAGAGTGAAACAACCCTTGCCCCGACATGAGGTTTACGTACGACCAGGTGTTGGCCTTCCAGGCGGGATATCGCTTCACGCAAGGGCGCTCGACTAACGCCAAACTTTCTTGCCAATTCTGGTTCACTAATTTTGCTTCCCGCAACGATATCACCCCTGATAATATCGGTTTGCAGCTCGTGAAAGAGTGTGTCGGATAGGGTTTTGGAGGTTGGGTTGGGCATAGGATGATAATATCTTCTGGCTTCATCTAAGCCGTATTGTCGACAGTAAAAAAGTGTCGACAATCTTAGCCATCCCCTATTCCGATGTCAAGTTCAGCCTGCCGGATGGTGCCAG
>CAYYRK010000163.1:2099-5559 GCA_964473915.1 uncultured Pseudomonadales bacterium | reverse complement strand
TCGTGCAAAGGTCTCATCTAGTTATTATAGGCAGCTCCGGCCTAAGGCTATTCTAAAGCCGTTCATCTACCTGATTCTTTGGTAGGATATGTTTAACATCAAACAGGATGGACCCTGGTTTGCCTAGCTGGCGAATACCCTCTGCTCCAAGCGCCTTAAACTGGTTGTGCCCCACAGCAATTATTGTTGCATCATAGCGATCTGGTCTGGGTTCCTTGATCAGTTCAATACCATATTCGTTAAGTGCTTCGTCTGGGCTGACCCAGGGATCGTAAACCTCCACGTTGGCGTGATAGCTTTCAAACTCTTTGATCACATCGATGACTCTTGTGTTGCGCAGGTCAGGGCAGTTTTCTTTGAAGGCAAGCCCCATGACCAAAATTCTTGCGCCCACCACGTGGATCCGTTTTTTAGTGAGTGCTTTGACGACGCGTTCCGCAATATAGGCGCCCATGCTGTCGTTAATGCGCCGTCCGGCAAGAATTATTTCCGGGTTATAGCCAATTTCCTGGGCTTTGTAGGTAAGGTAGTAGGGGTCAACGCTGATGCAGTGCCCGCCCACCAAGCCAGGCCTGAAGGGTAAAAAATTCCATTTTGTCCCCGCTGCTTCAAGCACTTCCATGGTGTCGATTCCCAGTTTGTTGAAGATCACTGCAAGTTCGTTGATCAGTGCAATGTTAAGATCTCGCTGGGTGTTCTCTATGACCTTGGCCGCTTCGGCAACCTTAATAGAACTGGCTTTGTGGGTGCCTGCACTGATAATTGATCGGTACAGAGCATCTACATACTCCGCAGTCTCTTCTGTGGAGCCAGAGGTTACTTTCATGATGGTTGTAACTCTGTGTTCCTTGTCTCCTGGGTTGATTCTTTCCGGGCTGTACCCAGCATAAAAATCGCTATTAAATGCTAGTCCGGATATTGCTTCTATTACAGGAATACAGGCTTCCTCAGTCGCGCCGGGGTAGACCGTAGATTCAAAAATAACAGTATCGCCTCTCTTAATGGCACTGCCTACCGTTCGGCTTGCGGCCAGCAGTGGTGACAGGTCGGGGCGTCGGTGCTTGTCAACGGGGGTGGGCACCGTCACTATAAAACAGTTACAGGATTTCAGGTCATCAGGTGTGCTGGAAAAAGTAAGTTGCTGGGCCTGTTGAAAGTCAGCGCCTTCAACTTCCAGGGTGCGATCAATACCCCGGTTGAGCTCATTGATACGCTGCTTATTAACGTCAAACCCCAGCGTGGGATATTGTTTACCAAATTCGATAGCCAGTGGCAGCCCCACATAACCAAGGCCAATAATTGCGATTTTACTTTGTTTGAGTTCTTGCATTCGTCTAGTCCTTAACGGCAGTTCAGCAGTTTTGCTTATACTAGAGCAGTGATCATAAAATATATACTGGTAGTACTATTGCGTTACTCTATTGGCTCTCTTGGATATATGCAATCGTAAAATAGCTGTTGCTGTTTTATATGCTATGATTGCCTGGAAACAGAGAGGGTGTTCTATAAGCTGTGCCAATTTACCCATTGGCAGAATTGGAGGTTCATAGAGAACGTGAAGTTATTCAGACATCATCTGCGCGCGGCTTTTATTTGGTTGGCTGCGTTGGAATGCCTCGCATTCGTGTTTTCAGTATACTTGGGCGCCTATATGCGTTTTTTAGGTGCGCCGGAGGCTGTTACCGAGTCGATTGGCTCGATCCTCCCAAGGGCTGCGATCTTTGCCTTTGTAATGTTGATATCAATGGCTGCAATGGGTTTGTATCAGCAGGGCATGCGCGAGGGCCTCACTGGCATACTCATCAGGACGTTGGGTGCTTTTTTTCTGATGTCGCTGGCACTTTCCGTCATATTTTATCTGTTTCCAAAGCTGTTATTGGGGCGTGGGGCCCTGGGTCTTTCTATTCTTGTTTCTCTTCTGTTAGTCGTATTAATTCGATCTACCTTTTATAGGGTTGTTGACCACGCACGTTTAAAGCGTAACGTATTGGTGTTGGGAGCGGGGATCAGGGCTAATCGTCTATTGCAGAGTCTAAGGCGAAAGTCGGATAGAAGAGGGATTCACCTTTCTGGTTTTATTCATATTAAAGGAGAGGATACGCAGGTTGGCGAGGATCATATGATCCATCTTAATGGGTCTATATGCAATTATGCGGTAGAAAATGGAGTGGATGAGATTCTGGTTGCAGTGGATGATCGGCGGCGGGGTTTACCGATCGATGATCTGCTTGATTGTAAGCTTAAGGGTATTGCTGTGGTGGACTCTGTAAGTTTTTTTGAGCGTGAAATGGGAAAAATAATGCTTGAATTCGTCACTCCTGGCTGGATGGTTTTCTCCGATGGTTTTGGGATCGGCTTGATTAGGACTACCATTAAGCGGAGCTTCGACTTAACAGCTAGCTTTGTTTTGCTCATGTTTACCTGGCCGTTTATGTTGCTGGTGGTATTGGCTATCTGGTTAGAGGAGGGTTTTCATGCCCCAGTCATATACCGGCAACAACGGGTTGGCCTTAATGGAAAGCTGTTTGACGTGCTCAAATTTCGCAGTATGCGGGTCGATGCAGAGAAAAGTGGCAAAGCGGTCTGGGCAAAAAAGAATGATGCTCGTGTCACCCGGGTTGGACGATATATCCGCAGTTTTCGAATTGATGAGCTGCCGCAAATTATTAATGTGATGGCTGGTGAAATGGCGTTTGTGGGCCCTCGCCCTGAGCGCCCTGAGTTTGTTGAAAGACTTGAAAAACAGATTCCTCATTATGGTGCCAGGCACCAGGTTAAGCCGGGAATAGCGGGTTGGGCGCAACTATGTTATCCCTACGGCGCAACGGATAACGATGCGCGGGAAAAGTTGCAGTTTGATCTTTACTATGTTAAGAACAATAGCTTGTTTCTTGACCTGTTGATATTGGTCCAGACGCTAGAAGTGGTGCTCTTCGGAAAGGGCGTGCGTTAGGGTTGTGAGCCTGGGTCCCTCGGATGATTAGAAAACTGATTGAAAAGCTGGTCGGGGTTGATAAAACTCCAGAAATCTCTGTCAGGGGTGGTGGCTGGATTGGTGTTGACCTTGACGGAACCCTGGCACGATTTGATGGCTGGTACGGTCCGGCCCATATAGGCGAGCCGATAAAGCCAATGGTTGAGCGCGTCAGGGGGTGGCTGGATGAGGGGGTGGAGGTCAGAATATTTACCGCAAGGGCGTCAGTCCCTGAGTATATCCCCTATGTAGAGCGGTGGTTGAAAAAGGAGGGGTTTCCGCCCCTGAAAGTAACCAATGCCAAGGATTTTGGCATGATCTGTTTGTGGGATGATCGTTGTGTTGAAGTGATCACCAATAGAGGCGAAGTCAAGGGTCGTGCCGGTGATAATGCTTTGCTAGCTAAACTGGAAGTGCCATAATGGAGGCATGTTGGTATGGGCTGAGTGTCGGTAAATATTACACTCTGATATGATCGGATTTGCT
>CAYYRK010000163.1:0-1999 GCA_964473915.1 uncultured Pseudomonadales bacterium | reverse complement strand
AAATTGATTGGTGTGGTTGTGGGCCTTGGCATAGTGGCTGAGTAACCTTATTGGCTATCCCTCGGAGTTCGGTAGCAGTGAGTTACGAGTTAGAGGGTATTTGAATGGCCAAGGTGCTAGTTACCGGTGGCGCAGGATTTATAGGGTCGCATCTGGTAGACTTGCTGCTGCTTCAGGGGTACGAGGTTCGTGTACTTGATGATCTCTCCACTGGTAAAATAATTAATCTGCCGATTAACCATCCGGCGCTTGAATTTGTTCAGGGTTCTGTTGTTGACCCTGCTGTCCTGGAGGTCTGTCGAGGCGTGGACGCTGTCGTACATCTGGCGGCTATAGTGTCCGTGCCGTTTTCTATTGATCAGCCCTATAACTCTAGCATGGTTAACCTGACTGGGTTTTTGAACCTGTTGAACTGCCTGCGTGAGCAATCCTTCAAGGGGCGTATTGTTTATGCCTCTAGTTCCGCAGTTTATGGGATGAAGGTTGCAGACAGGCCGCTAGTCGAAGAGGATGCTCCAGGTGTCCTGGGCTCACCATATGCGGCTGATAAATATGCTGATGAGCTGTATGCCGGACTTTATGCGGATCTTTACGGTTTGAGCGCATTGGGATTCAGGTTTTTTAATGTGTATGGTCCGCGCCAGGACCCCGAATCACCCTACTCGGGGGTGATATCTATTTTTATGGATCGGGTATCCAGGCTGGAGCCTGTGGTTATCTATGGGGATGGTGCTCAGACGCGGGACTTTGTTTATGTCGGTGATGTTGTTCATATTCTTGCTAGATCGTTGCAATTAACCTGCGCTGGAGCGCTCAATCTAGGAACCGGCAGTAGTGTCTCTATTCTGGAGTTGGCAGAGGTTGTGGGCAAGATCTTTGATCAGCAAGTGCTGATAGAGTCGAAGCCGGAGCGTCTGGGGGATGTTCGTTCTTCCAGTGCCGACATTAGCCTGTTACAAAAAGCCATAGGTAGCTTTCCAGAAACAGATCTTGAGGCGGGGCTAGTGTTGCTGAAAGCCTTTAATGAGCAGTAATGCAGTAGCAAAGCACCTTCCCCCAAACAGGTTGTACTACAGTTTGGATTTGGCTCTACCCTGCTCTGAGCCGGGCTGAATCAGACAAAGAAAGTGCAGACAGAAAGTTCCGTAAAGTCTGTTGTCCTGCCAATTGAAGAAAACGAATAAAATTTTCTAATCCGTCATAGGCGGCGTCACGTGAGTCGTATGGTCCAATATCCGCACCCTCGCGCGTGGCAAAATACCAGTAATCTTCCATATTGAAAATCCTGGATGACCTCGGCGGCGGTTGACCACCTTCCCCTGTTCGATTCTCTTTCACAGCACTTCCTCCTTTAGATTTTTTAAACTCTTTTTTAAGTAAGGCTGCGTTATCCATTACGGGAACCTACCCGCTGATGTTACACAGATTATACGATTTGTCAACTTTTTTGTGGTCTGGGCTGATTGTCAGCTTTTTAAGCGATGTTTATCGTTCATGGAGGTTATTGGGGTTGAGGTGATTGTAGTGAGATGATGCTCTGTATAAAATGAATTTTTTTATCGGTTATGGGTGAATAGCTCTGCAGATTAATCCTAAGCTCTACGAGCTTTTGAGAAAATGTATGTCAGCATGTGCTGGGGCCGGCTTAAATGGGACAGAGGATGTGGAAAGCTGTATGCTAAATCTCTTTTGAGCGGGTCTGAACCTGGAGGGGTAGTGAAAAAAATTAAAAATGAAGGAGTTCTTGTGAAGGAGGCTATCCGTATTGGGACTGTCTATTTGCAAAAAAGGGGTGTCGCAAGTTTTGCGCCCACAGACGACCTTAATTTTAAGGTGAAGGCAGTATACAGGTTGCTGGTGATGGATAAGCTGGTGCAGCCCCTGCCAAAAGACCAGGAAAGCAACGAAAATATGAAGCACAAATTGGCAATATGGATCTCTAAACGTTTACCTTCAGATCATAAGCTTTTAACCTAAAATGTTCAGTCTTAGCAGGGTG
>CAYYRK010000162.1:0-5601 GCA_964473915.1 uncultured Pseudomonadales bacterium | reverse complement strand
TATCTCGAGCGTCCAAATCTCTACCTAAAAGCCCACAGATATCGTTCATCCTAGAATCCTCAGTTGGACAGGTTAGAGTGTGCGTTTGTGGCGGTACAGGGCAAGGCGCAATGACGCGGAATAGTTGTTCTATTCCAAGGATTTGCAACGCTGCACTGTGCCGCCACAAACGTGTAATCTGCCCTGTCGCGTGATTCACCCAGCGGATGAAGAGATAGATCGAAATTAATTACATTCATATCAACAAGTTACTATTGGAATGGAGCGGTCAACTGAGGAATCTAGGTTTATCTATCAAGGTCAAAAATTATTAGGTCTGCTCGACAAATTCAATCCCATCCAATGTTAAACTGTAGGGCCTTTTTTTACAGGTAGCAAAGCTTGATGTCTCCGAATGAACAACACCTACTGGAATACCATGTCGGACAACGTTGGGTCAGCCATGCTGACGCGCAACTGGGACTTGGTATTATCGTTGATATTGAAGTGCGTCGCGTCACAGTGAGTTTTCCCGCTGTTGGTGAGGAACGCACCTATGCCACGGACAGTGCGCCCTTGACACGACTGCACTTTAAAGTCGGTGACCATATCTCAACAGTCAACGATGTAGAACTGTTGGTTACCTCAGTAGAGGAGCAACAGGGCCTGCTACTTTATACAGGCACAGATCATCATGATGAGTTGCTAATTATTTCAGAGCTGGAACTTAACCCCTTTGTTCAACTGACCACGCCCCAACAACGGCTGCTCAATGGACACTTCGATAAGAACCGTGATTTTGCTCTGCGGGTTGCTACCTTTGAGCATGCTGATCGCCTGCAGTGTTCCAGCGCCCGGGGCCTGATGGGGTCTCGGACCAACCTTCTGGCCCACCAGCTTTATATCGCTAACGAAGTGGGCCAGCGGCACGCCCCCCGAGTACTGCTCGCCGATGAGGTAGGGCTGGGAAAGACCATTGAAGCGGGTATGATCATTCACCAACAGCTGCTGACAGGTCGTGCCGCGCGAGTTCTGGTGCTGGTGCCTCCCAGTTTATTGCACCAGTGGCTGGTTGAGATGTTGCGCCGTTTCAACCTGAGATTTTCGTTGCTTGATGCTGAGCGCATTGCGCACATGGAGGAAGATAACCCCTTCGAGACTGCGCAGCTGGTGTTGTGCAGTCAGGATCTGTTTACCCTGCATCCTGACCTGCAGGCCCTGGCGCTGGCTGCAAAATGGGATCTGTGCGTGGTAGATGAGGCGCATCATCTACACTGGTCGCAGGAGAGTGTTGGCGATGATTACCGTTTTATAGAGGCGCTGGCTCAACAAACGGCTGGTCTGCTGCTATTGACCGCAACACCGGAGCAGATAGGACAGTCCAGTCACTTTGCAAGATTGCGCTTGCTGGATCCTTCCCGTTTTCATGATCTTCAAGCCTTTAAGCAAGAGGAGCAGGGTTATCGGGCGCTGAGTGAACTTGTCGATCAGCTGGAGGCAGGCCAGCACCCCGCCGAACTCCCTGCAGGTATTGACTTGAACGCTACCCCAGAAACGATTATTGAGCAGATCCTTGATCGTCATGGTACGGGCCGGGTTCTGTTCCGTAATACCCGCGCGGCTATCAAGGGTTTTCCGCAACGCCTATTGCACCGCTATCCACTGCCTGAACCAGAGCAATACCGCTGCGCACAGGGTGACCTTCGGGAGAGAATGCACCCGGAACTTATCTATGATGATGAGACCTGGCTGGAGTTTGATCCTAGAGTCAAGTGGCTGGAGCAGACCCTGAAACGTCTGAATCCTGCTAAAGTGTTGGTCATCTGTGCTCACGCCATTACGGCGTTGGCGCTGGAACGCCATCTGCACCTGCGAGTAGGGATCCGCTCCGCAGCATTCTACGAAGATCTATCCCTCATTGAGCGAGACCGTGCCGCTGCCTATTTTGCTGATGAGGACAGTGGTGCTCAAACACTGATCTGCTCCGAAATTGGTAGTGAAGGTCGTAATTTCCAGTTTGCTCACCATCTCATCCTTTTTGATCTGCCGCTGAACCCTGATCTTCTTGAACAGCGAATTGGGCGCCTCGACAGGATCGGGCAGGTACAGGATGTGGAGATACACGTCCCCTACCTTGAGCACACGGCGCAACACACCCTGCTGGATTGGTACGATGACGGAATGGATCTATTCCGTCATAGCTGTTCGGCAGGGTATGCTATCTACGAGTCCTTCCAGGACAGGCTGAGGGTGCAGCTGGAATTAAGAACTGTAGAGTTTGATGCATTGATTACCGATACTGTCCACTTTACCGAGCTGACTCGCCGTGAGTTGCGTGAGGGCCGTGATCGTCTGCTGGAACGTAACTCATGTAAGCCAGCGTTGGCTGCTGAGGTTATCGAGGAGATTCACAGTAACGAAAATAGCCAGCCGCTACAGAGCTATCTGGAAGAATTATGTGAAGTCTATGGTGTTGATCACGAGTTTCATTCTGAAAACACCCTGGTACTAAAGCCCGGCGATCATATGTTGACTGGCCATTTCCCCCACTTGCCAGAAGAGGGTGTAACGGTCACCTTTTGTCGTGACAGGGCATTGGCAAGAGAGGATATGGAGTTCCTGACCTGGGAGCATCCCATGATTACTGAGGCGATGGATATGGTGCACTCCACCGAACTCGGAAATGCTGCCATCGGTACTCTCAAACTGAAGGGGATACCTCCTGGCACGCTGTTGCTGGAAGCGCTTTATACCGTCAATTGTGTGGCACCAAAATCCCTGCAGGCCGAGCGATTTTTGCCCTTCTCACCCCTACGTCTGCTGATCGATGCTCGCGGCAAAGATCTGGCCGCACTGGTTCCCCATGAGCGGCTTAACTCAATGATAGAGCGGGTTAAAAAGGCTACAGCGCTGGCTATTATCAGGCAGGTTCATACAGAGGTGGAAGCTAAGATGACGGTGGCGAAAGAGCAGGCTGAGCAGCGTCTGCAGGGCCTTTTGCTCGCAGCAGAGCAGAAGATGCGTGCTACCTTGGGGGATGAGTTGTCACGGATGGAGGCGCTACAAGCGGTTAACCCCTCCATCCGCCAGGAGGAGCTTGATCACCTTCGCTATCGGATAGAGGAGTGTGCTATCCATATCCGGCATGCCACCCTTCAGCTTCAGGCGCTACGGCTCATCATTACGACTTAGCCCCAGAGGTGCCCAGGGGCTTGTGTGGACTTTCTGGGGTTTCTAGATAAATGGTGAACCATGAATGCTGATTAGCAAAATGCCACTGCGCGTTGGTGGCCCGCTTATGCCTCGTGCGCCATCGCCACAGCCCTGAACATAGCGCGGGCTTTGTTCAGGGTCTCTTTCCATTCCAATGCAGGTACGGAGTCAGCAACGACTCCGCCACCAGCCTGAATATAAAGCGTTTCATTCTTGATAACTGCGGTGCGGATTGCAATGGCAGTGTCCATATTATCGTCCCAGGAGATATATCCTACGGCACCACCATACACGCCGCGCTTAACTGGCTCCAGTTCGTCAATTATCTCCATGGCCCGTATTTTTGGAGCTCCACTGAGGGTGCCTGCGGGCAGGGTCGCACGCAGTACGTCAATGGCAGCCATGTCGTCCTTTAATTGACCGGTAACATTTGAAACAATGTGCATTACATGGGAGTAGCGCTCGATGATCATCTGGTCTGTAAGCTTAACGCTGCCGGTTTTTGCGACGCGGCCCACATCGTTACGGCCCAGGTCAATTAGCATCAGATGCTCTGCGATCTCTTTAGGGTCAGACAGCAGCTCTTCCTCCATCGCCCGATCTTCCTCCTCGGTCCGGCCTCGTCTGCGGGTGCCCGCAATGGGTCGCACGGTAATCACGTCCGCTTCTACTCGCGCTAAAATTTCTGGCGAAGAACCTACTACGTAGAAATCATCCAGCTTCAGATAGTACATATAGGGTGAGGGGTTGAGATTGCGTAGTGCTCGGTAGAGGTTGATAGGTGCGGCCCGGAAGGGGATGCTCATGCGCTGAGAGGGTACGGTCTGCATGACATCGCCATCTAGCGTATAGGCTTTAACGCGCTCAACTGCAGCTTCATATTCGGCCTGGGTAAAGTCGGACTTGAAGTCCTGCTCATGAATCGGCAGCTGCTCAAGATTCATAACCGCAGCTTCTAGATTGATGGGTGCCAGAGTGGGTGCCGGTTGTGGCAGTTTTTCTACCAGCTCATCAAGTCGTTTATGTGCGCGGCCCAGGGCATCCGGTTGCTGCGGATCGACATTTAATATCAGGCTGAGTGTGCCAGCCAGATTGTCAAAAACCAGCACTTCCTCAGAGACCATTAGCAGTATGTCAGGGTTACCAATGGGGTCTGGGGGTGTAGAATCACGAAGTTTTGGTTCAATATAGCGCACCGTATCATAGCCAAAATAACCGACCAGCCCACCGCTGAAACGAGCGCCATCATCCAGTGGAGCGACACGAAAGCGCTTCTGGAACTCCTTTACATATTCCAGAGGATCCTCTTGTTCAAACTCTTCGGATATCTTTCCGTCAACTTCAATAATAACCCGGTTAGCAAAAATCTTGAGTACGGTGCGACAGGGCAGCCCGATGATGGAGTAACGCCCCCATTTTTCTCCACCTTGAACCGATTCAAACAGAAATGAATAGGGGCCATCTGCCAATTTCAAGTAGGAGCTTAGCGGTGTATCCAGATCAGCTAGTACCTGCCGAGATACCGGGATGCGGTTATAGCCCTGTTCGGCTAACTGTGTAAAACGTTCAGGAGTCATCGCCGGATCATCCTCTCTGACCAATTCTATCCAGCGCACTGCGCATGGTGCGCAGGGTCTGTTGATAATCTTTACTACCAAAAATAGATGAGCCGGCAACGAAGGTGTCTGCTCCTGCCGCAGCAATATCAGCAATATTATCGATGCTGATGCCGCCGTCTACCTCCAGCCTGATGGGCCTGTCACTTTTGTCAATCAGTTGTCGTACCCTGGCAATTTTGTCCAGGGTAGAGGTAATAAATTTTTGGCCGCCAAAACCCGGATTGACAGACATTAGCAAGATCATATCCAGTTTATCCATCACCTGCTCCAGGCAGTGGAGCGGTGTTGCGGGGTTGAGCACTAACCCTGCCTTGCAGCCACCCTCATGAATCAGTTGTAGCGAGCGATCAATATGTTCGGAAGCCTCCGGGTGGAAGGTGATATAACTGGCACCTGCTTGAATAAAATCACCAATAATCCTGTCCACAGGTTTAACCATCAGGTGTACATCGATGGGTGCTTTGATCCCATAATTGACCAGAGCCTGGCAAACCATAGGCCCGATGCTGAGGTTGGGAACATAATGATTATCCATGACATCAAAATGCACTATATCTGCGCCAGCGGCCAATACCGCATCAACCTCCTGACCGAGCCGAGCAAAATCGGCTGCCAGTATTGAGGGGGCAATCAGGTAGTCTTTCATAATATTCGCCGAGTGGGTTTAAGGCAGCGTATTCTACACAGAATTGGCTTGCAGGTATATTTTCGATCGGCGCGGTTAATGAGGTGTTTCAGTCAGGATATTAGCGTTGTGCCGGTAAAACTTAACGCTTGACTTGTCTGCAGC
>CAYYRK010000161.1:0-5603 GCA_964473915.1 uncultured Pseudomonadales bacterium | reverse complement strand
TCGGCCTATTCAACCGCTGTAACTCAGCTTTACCCGCAATTTAAAAATCGACAAGACTGGAGGTTGACAAGCATCAAATGACAGGGCATAGTTCGCCTCCTGAATTTAAACCGAACATGTGTGACCCAAGGAAAAAGCTGTGGCAAACAATCCCGGATCAATAAAACGCGCCCGCCAGTCTATTAAACGCCGAGCGCACAACACAGGTATGCGCAGCATGGTGCGTACTTATGTCAAGAAAGTTTTGGCTGCAATTACAAATGGCGATTACGAAGCAGCGCAGGCTGCATATAACGATGCCGTACCAAAAATTGACAACATGGCAGGCAAGGGCCTGATCAAAAAGAACAAAGCTTCCCGCTGGAAAAGCCGCTTAAACACCAAGGTCAAAGCCTTAAAGAGCTAAGCGCTACCCGCGGTAAAATATCGGCAAATAAATATACCGATAAGCTTTACCGAAGAATACTGAAAAAATCCTTGCCTGTGGGCGAGGATTTTCTCGTTTCAGCGCAAAAATATTCAATACTGCTCTCTCCAGACAGAACAGCCCACGCACAAATACCTCACCCTAACGATTAAAGCATAATCAAATTATCTCTGTGAATTAGTTCTGGCTCACTGACATACCCAAGGGTCGACTCAATTTCATCACTTGCTTTGCCAAGAATTTTCGCCACCTCTGAAGCACTATAATTGATCAGCCCTCGCGCAACCTTTAAACCCTCACGGCTCTCACAGGTCACCATATCACCACGAACAAAACGCCCTGTTGCCATTTTAACCCCCACTGGCAACAAACTTTTTCCCTGACCGAGCAGCACCCTCACTGCGCCATCATCAATCACCAACCTCCCCCGGGACTGCAAATGACCTGCCAGCCACTGCTTACGCGCCATAAGCGGCTCCATATCCGGCACCAGCAGAGTACCCAGCTTTTCCCCTTGAGAAAGTCTTTTCAGCACCTGCTCGTGTCGCCCACTGGTAATCACGGTCACCGCGCCGGAGCGAGCCGCAACCCGCGCCGCTTTGATTTTTGTAGCCATACCGCCACTACCAAGGGTTCCAGCGCTTTCACCCACCATCGCATCTAAACTACTATCACTCACAGCAGCCTCAGACACCAGTGGGGCATCTGGGTTCTGTCGTGGATCACTGCGATGCAAGCCCAGTTGATCTGTCAGAATCAACAAGGCATCGGCTTCGATCAAGTTAGCCACAAGCGCACCAAGGGAGTCGTTGTCACCGAAACGGATCTCATCGGTGACAACCGTATCATTTTCATTGATTACAGGCACAACACCCAGTTTAAGCAGCTCACGAATGGTGCTTCTGGCATTAAGATAACGCTGCCGATTAGATAGATCATCATGGGTCAGGAGTATCTGCGCTGTATGGGTCTGGTAGCGCTGAAAATTGGACTCATACGCCTGAATAAGTCCCATCTGTCCCACTGCCGCTGCAGCTTGCAAACGATGAATTTCATGCGGTCGCTTGCGCATATTAAGACGGGACATACCCTCTGCAACCGAACCGGAGGAAACCAGCACCACACTGACGCCTTGACTGCGCACCCAGGCAATCTGATCAACCCATGCAGAGATCGCTTTAAGATCCAGACCACGGCCATCTGCAGTCAATAAAGCACTGCCTATCTTTACCACCCAGCGCTTAGCTGCGCCAACTTTTTGCCAGGCATTGGCTCCACCTTGCATACCGGTTAGCTCCTGGCAAATTTGATCAGCGGGCTAGACATAGTGAATCTCCACACCTTCGCCATCATCCTCACTATCATCGTCATCGTCATCTTTTTTACGCTTGTTACGCAGCCGCTCATCATTGTATGTTCTGATGCACGTGCGAGCCTCCTCCTCCATTTTATCTCTTATATCCTGCTCAAGCTGGGCCTTCTCAGGATCTTGAATCTCCCGCTCCCGCTTCTCATCAATAAAACTCATTATCGCATGACAAACTGCCATCGTACCCTCTTTCCGAATAGCGGCAACCTTAAAGACCGGCCCCTCCCATCCCAGGTCATCGAGTAGTGACTGGCAGCGCTCCTGTCGCTCCTGCTCTGGTATCAGGTCAAGCTTATTCAGCACCAGCCATCGTTCCCGCTGAGCCAGGGTTGGGCTAAATTTCTCCAGTTCCGCAATAATCGCACGAACAGAGTCCGCCGGGTTTGTGCCATCAAAAGGGGCCATATCAACTATATGCAGCAACATACGCGTGCGTGACACATGCCGCAAAAACTGAAAGCCCAGGCCAGCGCCCTCTGCTGCACCCTCAATCAAGCCAGGAATATCTGCGATCACAAAACTTCGGAACTTTTCAAGGCTGACCACACCCAGGTTCGGGACCAGAGTAGTAAACGGATAATCTGCTACCTTGGGTTTGGCTGCAGAGACCGCCCTAATAAAGGTCGATTTTCCCGCATTGGGTAAACCAAGCAAGCCAACATCGGCCACTACCTTGAGCTCCAGTTTTAAGTTGCGGATCTCTCCTTGTGTACCCTTGGTTGTTTGACGAGGTGCCCTGTTGACACTGGATTTAAAGCGAGTATTGCCAATGCCATGAAAACCGCCTTTAGCGACCACAACCTGTTGACCCAGCGTGTTAAGATCGCCCATCACTTCCAGCGTATCCTGGTCAATAATGGTTGTACCTACCGGCACTTTCAATATCAGGTCATCACTGCCGGCGCCGGTACAATTACGCCCTCGCCCTGCCTCACCATTTTGTGCGCGATAGCGGGGCTGATAACGAAAGTCCACGAGGGTATTGAGCGCATCATCTGCTTGCAAAAGCACTGAACCGCCATCTCCACCATCTCCACCATCCGGGCCACCCTTGGCACGGAACTTCTCTCGCAGAAAACTCATGCAGCCATTGCCACCATCACCAGCTTCTACACTTATATTAGCTTCATCAATAAATTTCATAATCAACAGTTTAACAATAACGGAGAATAAAAAACATGAGGCAAAAAAAAACCCCGCTTTGCGGGGTTCTTTACCTTCCGGGAATTAAGCGCTGGCTTCCACACTCACCGTTTTACGCTTGCTAGCCCCTTTTACTTCAAATTTGACGATCCCATCCTTCAATGCAAAAAGGGTATGGTCTTTACCACAACCTACATTAACTCCAGGATGAAACTTGGTGCCACGCTGGCGAATAATAATATTACCCGCAGCTACTGCCTCACTTCCAAATTTTTTAACACCAAGGCGTTTCGCTTCCGAATCGCGACCGTTACGGGTACTACCGCCTGCCTTTTTATGTGCCATGGATTACTCCTCGTTGCTCACTTATTCCGCTGCAGCTGCGTTGCCAGCCGCCCCGGCACTAATTCCAGTAATTTTAACCTCAGTATACCACTGACGATGCCCCATCTGTTTCAGATGGTGCTTGCGACGCTTAAACTTGAGAACCTTAATTTTTTTAGCGCGACCGTGAGACACCACTTCAGCGCTAACCTGGCCACCCTCAAGATAGGGCGCACCGATATTAACGTTATCACCATCGGCCACCAGCATTACCTGATCAAAATCTATATTTTGACCGGTTTCAACTTCAATTTTTTCGAGTTTCAGGACTTCGCCTGCCTCAACACGGTGCTGCTTACCACCACTTCTAAATACTGCGTACATAACCTTCTCCAATTAACCCTTTCTGCAATGCCAACTATCTGGAGATGGTGCTTTAAAAACCAGTGTGGCGGACGAGCCTGACAGGGGGCGCAATTCTAAGGCATCACGAAGCGGCAATCAAGCCACAAGGCAAATTATCCAAGGGAAAAATACTTCATTTGCCCCTGTTATAGACAGGAGCTGTTAATAACTGCTCTGAAGCCTAAAAAACCGCCCAATTATTGACAGCAAACCATCAGGCACATAGTATGCAGACCCTTTGCTAACCCGTCTATAGTACTGCCTTAATGGACCCAAAAAATATTCAGTTACT
Organism: uncultured Pseudomonadales bacterium; assembly: GCA_964473915.1. Taxonomy (GTDB): domain Bacteria; phylum Pseudomonadota; class Gammaproteobacteria; order Pseudomonadales; family IMCC2047; genus CAYYRK01. The sequence goes on along the minus strand of CAYYRK010000161.1, from coordinate 1,643 downwards.
GGTCTCTGACGACTTTGACGCCGTCAACCAGATTATTCTTGGCCAACTCCACTCAGACGTCGACCTTGTGGAAACCATAAGTCGGTACCTGATCGATAGCGGCGGCAAGCGTATCCGCCCGATGCTGGTCCTACTTGTTGCCCGCTATTGTGGCTACAAGGGCGAACTACACACCCTGCTGGCCACCATTATCGAATTTCTGCACACAGCAACCCTGCTTCACGATGATGTTGTCGATATATCACAACTGCGCCGTGGGCGTCCCACCTCTAATGCGGTCTGGGGTAATGCCCCTAGCGTCCTGGTTGGCGACTTTCTCTATTCAAGAGCTTTCCAGATGATGGTCAGGATTGGCGACATGAAAATTCTGTCCATTCTTGCCGAAACCACCAACCAGATTGCAGAGGGCGAGGTTCGCCAGCTTACCCATGTACACAATGCGGACCTAACCAAAAGCGAATATTACGAAATTATCAAAGCAAAAACTGCTGTTCTATTTTGTGCCGCCTCACACACTGCCGCCATACTTTCATCGGCACCAAACGACCAGGTAATAGCCCTGAAGGAATACGGCACTCACCTAGGCATGACCTTCCAACTGGTAGACGATCTACTCGATTATAATGGCGATGCTGAAGAGATGGGCAAAAATGTAGGTGATGACCTCATGGAAGGCAAAGTCACACTACCACTGATCTACACCATGCAACATGCTAACCAGGATGATCTAACGATGATCCGCGAAGCGATTAACAAAGGCGAAACCGAGCACGCTGAGCGCATCGTGCAACTTGTCAAGAATTCCGGAGCCCTGGCATACACACAACAACAAGCCGTTAACGAAGTACAAAAGGCCTCTTCTCTACTTGAGGGCCTACCCAGGAACCGTTACCGAGACGCTTTAAATGACCTGCTGGAAGCGGCTGTTCACCGATCAAAATAATCAGTAAACTAATCTACCACGCCGGAGTGTAGCTCAGCCTGGTAGAGCACTGCCTTCGGGAGGCAGGGGCCGGAGGTTCAAATCCTCTCACTCCGACCAATAAAAACAATGAGTTAGATCTTTTTTCACCTTCCTGTTTTTTGATTTAAGTCCAGCGTTGCTCTTAATTTCAACCATTCAAACAGAAGCCACAACATTTCCTGCATAACTCCGCGACAACGAAATTTTTGGAGCATCTTCTTTTGCTCTAGCGTAGCGCTAAAGCGCAAAAGACACGGAGAAAATTTCCGACTGCTTGCGCTTGTCAGCTCTTTATACGCGAACTAGATTCATTAAAGGCTCAAAGGAATATAGTGCAGCCCTTCTTCCTGAAGCCTCTTCAACAGTTCTAATGATCCCTTCATCTAACAACGTTCTTGTGAATCGTGCTGCGGTTGCAGAAGAAATCCCGCTATTAGATGTGAATTTATTGTTGCGAAATACTGGGTTTGTAAATACAAAATCAAGAGCTGTTACGCTCCATTTCGAGGACAAGACATCGGAAAATGTCTGCTTCATCTCTTCATAGAGCGCTCTTATATTTTCGGCAATCGCTAAGTTTCTTATTGCTTGTTGTTCAACTGCTTTCAGAAAAAAAGAGCACCATTCATCCCAGCTTCCAGTTTCTGACACGTGCCTCATAGTATCGATGTATTCGTCT
>CAYYRK010000160.1:2226-5648 GCA_964473915.1 uncultured Pseudomonadales bacterium | reverse complement strand
TTATTCAGTTAAGCGCAAAAAAAGGGTTCGGATCCATCAATACTCGATATACTAACCCCCATTACTCTAATGACAGGAAAACAGAGATGCCCCCGAGGCACGTTGCGTCACAAAAAACAGCTCCTCAGCCTCTGTTTGATACCCTGGAAAATCTTAGCCTCAATGCAAAAGATATCTCTACACCTGTTAGGGCTTATATAGAATCCTCTGAGCTGGAAGCTGCCTTTGACGATTATCAGCACACAGTAGAATTTTTATACAGCTACCGTGGTAGCGCCGACACCTTTGGCTCATACCGACGGGAGGTAGAGCGTCTATTGCACTGGTGCTGGTTTATCCGCCAGACCACACTGGCAGAACTGAAACGGGTTGATATCGAACATTTTATCGAATTTTGCCAGTCACCCCCACCAGCCTGGATTGGCGAAAATATCTGTTCCCGTTTTTTAAACCAGGGGGGGCAGCGCTTGCAAAATCCAGATTGGCGCCCTTTTGTTCTCAGGTCAACCAAGGCATCACCCATCAACACAACAGCTATATTCTCTTTGTCTTCCAATGCATTACAGGCTATTTTTGCAACGCTTTCTAGCTTCTTCTCATACCTGATACAGGAGGAGTATCTGGGTATTAACCCGGTCACACTGATGCGCCAGAAGAGCAAATATCTACGAAAGCAGCAGCATAAGGCGAAGATACGCAGACTGACCGAAACGCAATGGGCCTATGTTGTCGAAACCGCAGAATCACTGGCAACCCAGGACCCAACCCAGCATGAGCGAACACTGTTTATTGTCAGTGCACTCTACGGCATGTATTTAAGAATATCTGAACTGGCCGCTAGCGAACGCTGGACACCTCAAATGGATGATTTCAGCATGGATATGGATGGAAACTGGTGGTTCACAACCGTCGGCAAAGGTAATAAGGAGCGAGATATCTCTGTAAGCCGTGAGATGCTGAACTCATTAAAAAGATACCGGGTTGCACTGGGCCTGTCTCCCCTGCCCACACCTGGAGAAACAACACCTCTGATTAGAAAAAATCGGGGCCCAGGGCCGATCAGCAGCACACGCCAGATCAGAAATATCGTTCAGTTCTGTTTTGATGCGGCAGTCGCCAGCCTGCAAAAAGACAAACTGGAGCAAGACGCCGAACTACTAAAATCTGCAACTGTCCACTGGTTAAGGCACACAGGGATCTCTGATGACGTTAAACACAGACCGCGAGAGCATGTGCGTGATGATGCAGGGCATGGCTCCAGCGCCATCACCGACAAATACATTGATATAGAGATGCGTGAACGCCACCAATCCGCACGAAACAAACGCATAAAACCATTATAATCCCTATATTAATACCTCATATTGTGAAATCTGCCAGAGAAATGAACCGCCATAAGATCATCCCCCTGAATCATCATGCCGATAGCGCTAAAACCTTTGAGGCCATTCGCAAACTCGCCCGCCCGGTATTTCTGGACAGCAACCACCCAAACTGCCAGTCAGAACGCTTTGACATTCTCTCAGCCGCACCGATAGCAACGCTGACCACCAGAAACGGGGTGACAGAAATCTTCCAGAAAGGGCAGCTTGTCTCGACCTCAGACAAAAACCCCTTCACCCTGTTGCAGGAGGTGTTGGCGAAATTTGCCCCTCCCAACCAGAGTGATAACCTTGACCTGCCCTTCACCGGAGGCGCAATCGGGTTTTTCTCTTATGATTTGAGCCGCAACTTTGAAGCTCTGCCTACGATTGCCAAAAATGATCTCAACATACCGGAGATGGATATCGGCATCTACCTCTGGGCCGTTGTGGTTGACCATCTGCTGGGGCAAACGAAACTGATAGCCCACCCAGCCTGCTGTGCTGAACAGCTAAAGGAAGTTCAGAACCTGCTGGCCGGGCCTATTCCAGATAAACCGGGTAGCCCCTTCCAGATACAGGCCCCATTCCAGTCCAATATGAGTGCCCATGAATACCGGGATAAACACCAGCGTATTCTAGACTACATTCATGCGGGCGATTGCTACCAGGTCAACCTGGCCCAGCGTTTCTGCGCGCCCTGCCAGGGAGAGCCCTGGACAGCTTATCGTGAAATTCGAAATCACACCGACGCCCCCCTCAGCGCGTTTTTGCAGTTTGAGCACTATACTATTTTGTGTTTATCACCCGAGCGTTTTATCCGGGTTCACCAGCGTGAAGTACAAACCAGCCCCATCAAGGGTACCGCTGCTCGACACCCCAACGCAGAACAAGACCGGCTTGAAGCCCAGGCACTGGCTAAAAGCGCAAAAGATCGCGCTGAAAACCTGATGATTGTTGACCTGTTACGCAATGATTTGGGGAAAAATTGTGTACCAGGAAGCATAAAAGTCCCCAAACTTTTTAATATTGAGTCCTATTTTAATGTCCATCATCTGGTCAGCACCATCAAAGGATGCCTCGCCGACGACAGACAAACACTGGATCTTCTGGAGGGTTGTTTTCCCGGCGGCTCCATCACCGGAGCGCCCAAGTTGAGGGCGATGGAGATCATTGAGGAGCTAGAACCCCATCGGCGCACAGCCTACTGCGGCAGCGTGGCCTATATCGGTTTTGATGGAAATATGGATAGCAATATCACAATCAGAACACTGGTGCATCAGGATAACCAGATCTATTGCTGGGGTGGCGGAGGAATCGTAGCAGATTCAAAGGCTGACAAGGAGTATCAGGAAAGTTATATTAAAATCCAGCGTTTGTTACAAATACTTACCCAGCTATCATCTAGCAAAAACAGCACGGAAGACTCATCACAATGAAAGCCATACTCTCAGGAGAGCCACTAAAACCCACCATTGAGTCACTCAGGGCGCACTTTTCCAATGCCCGTTTTCTATCACCACCGCCTATTGATAACCCTGACTCACTTGCTTTTAGAAAAAAAGTTGAAAAACAGGGTTCTTACGCAGCCATCTTGATCCCTATTATCAACGGCAAAGAGGGCCTGGAGGTGCTACTGACTCGCCGAGCTGACCACTTGAGAAATCACGCGGGGCAGATGAGCTTCCCGGGTGGGCGGATTGAACAGCACGATGACTCTCATATTGCTGCCGCCCTTCGAGAAACGGAGGAGGAGATCGGCCTGCCCACAGACAGAACAGAAATTATTGGCCGCCTTGGCGATTACTACTCCGTCACCAACTATTGTATAACCCCGGTTATCGGCATTATTCACGGGGAGTTTGAGTTAACTATCGACCCCAATGAGGTAGCAGAAATTATCCATGTGCCACTTGATTATCTGATGAACCCCGGTGTTTTTGAACTGGACGAGAGCGTGTATGACTCGATGCTGCGCCGCTACTACTCAACATACTATGGCAAACACCGTATTTGGGGGGTCTCCGCAGGTATTATTATGGCACTGTACAGGTCACTGGC
>CAYYRK010000160.1:0-2126 GCA_964473915.1 uncultured Pseudomonadales bacterium | reverse complement strand
CAGGCCATTCTTCATGCTCTGATCAAGCCTTTTTTCATCTTTCCACTGGCGATCTTTGACTTGATATAACTGCCCTTTTGAAGATTGGGGCAGCCCTCCCAGGTTTTCACCCTTCGCAGATCGTTCTATAAACTGTGCATAAACGTCGGCACTCTCCTTTACTGCTCGCCAAAACAGCGTGAGTTCATCTTCATCGCCTTTTATTTCCGGGCAAACATGGGCGATTAATCGACCCGTATCAATACCGGCATCGATGTAGTGAAGGGTGCAACCAATTTTTTCTGGCTCTCCGTTATAAAGCGCCCAAAAAGTACAATCGGCCCCACGGTATTCAGGCGATAACCCCCCGTGCAGATTCACAATACCCAACCGCCCTTTGTTGAGTATATCACCGCGCAGTAGTGAGGTTCCAAAGACCGCAATCAGATCAGGGCTGGTGTCATCAATCAATTTGATTAGATCAGAGTGATTGATATGCGGTACATAGTGCACTCTTCCGGGCTGGGCAATATCTGGCGTATTTTCACCAAAGAAAAACAGCGCCTCTCCATCTCCAACATAGCGCCGCCTGTCCCTGACCCAGCGCCAGATTTTATTCCAAAGTCGGTCAGGTCGTAATTTTTTCAAGACTTTCTTTAAGCTTCTATCCCCACCGGACTCATGAACGATGGCCACCACATCGGCGGAGCGGCACAAGCGATTTGCCACATACAGATGCCGTGGCGATTGCCCACACAGAATCATGACTTTTAACTTTTGCATCAGCTAACTTCCAACCTGAACAGTTTGAGGCGGGATGACTTCAGAGGTTAATGCGCCAGGAATGGTACAGTCAAACTGCTGCATCAACAGCGCATCAGCAAAAAACTTGGCCGCCCAATTAGGATACTCAAACATGGAATAGCGCCCCCAGATGGGAGCTGAACCCGCCAGACCACCGTCATCTGGCAACCCGCTATTGGTGATACGGTGATTTCTCTTCAGGTATTGCAACCCATTTTCAATCGCAGATAAAAAACCACCTGTTTGTTCCTGCTGCTCTATTCTTTGCCAGATAAGTACTGTCTGAGCCAGACCCGTCAAGCAGCAATAGGATGCACCGGCAACCCAGTCATCGGCATAGGTGCCCGCCAGGTAACCATCTGTGCGCTGCATACCGGCCAGCCCCTGAGCAGCTTTTGTGGCCGCTTCAAGGTATCGCCCATCTTCCAGCAACACACCAGACTCAAAAATACCACGAATGGCATAGGCAATGGTGTGAGTAAAAGGGGTCTGGCTCGCGGCAAAGCCATTGGTTTTAAACCATCCGCACCCGGTCTGCTGGGTCAGCGCCCAGTCAATATTACGTTTGGCCGCGTCAGTTATATCGCGATCATTGGCAGACAAACCCGCACGCAGCATCGCCCAGGCCGCACGACTGTTGTAAGTATGCGGCACCCCATTGTGTACATTGCGCCGCCAGCAACCATCCTCATCCTGACAACTGGCCATCCACCGGGCCGCTTTCACTGCGGATTCCAAACACTCCTGCCGGCCCAATATCTCATAGCCTGCAACCATACCGTGAATGATCTGGCCGGTATTAAAAATAACCGGTTGGCTACCCTGCTCGCCAAAATGACCAGGAAATGAGCCATCATCATTTTGAATGGACAGCTCCCAATCGATAATTCGCCCCGCCCGTTTGCTCAAGTCATCATCTGCCAGATGCAGCGCCGCCGCCAGAAAAGTTTCAATGATATAACCACTGGTTTCAGGGTAACCTTGAAGCCAACCATCTTCAAAACTCCAGCCAGCTGCAACACTACCCTCATCGAACTGACCATTTCGCCTATCTTGAGCACGGCACAACCAGGCCAACAGCGCCTTTAAATGCACCTCATGGGCAAGTGTAGGTTGCCTGGAAATACCCGCCAAATCAGCTGCAATCAACCTGGCATGGTGGGGTTTCCATGGTTTATAACGAAACGGCGCTTTGATTAATTTTGTTAACATAGAATCCTGTTCACTGCCATATTAGTTTTCCCTACTACTTGTTTTCCCATACTACAGGCTGCATCTGTGCTTTTTCCCTCATCCTAACCTTCTCCCAGAGGGAGAAGGGATTACTACTCAATACCATTTTT
>CAYYRK010000159.1:0-5692 GCA_964473915.1 uncultured Pseudomonadales bacterium | reverse complement strand
GCCTACGCCTATCTGTTTGACATTGATGATGCCCTGGCGCTCTCCACCAAGACCTATGGTGTTCGTTTCAGCGGTAAGCAAAAAACAGATAACCTCACGTTCCTTTACACTGCTGAATATGCAACTCAGGAAGACTATGGTGATAACCCTAATAGCTACGACGTTGACTACTGGTTACTTGAAGCCGGTGTCGTTGTAAGTGGCGTTACCATAAAATTGGGGCAAGAAACGCTTGAGGGCGACATGAGTAAAGGCGTAGCATTCACAACGCCACTCGCCACTCTGCACAAGTTCCAGGGTTGGGCTGATCAGTTCCTGGGGACCCCTGCTGGTGGTATCGAGGACAAGCAGCTTACACTGAAAACAAAGGCTTTCGGTGCAACTTTTACAGCAGTCTATCACGACTTTGAAGCTGAAGATGGCAGCTCTGATTACGGCGAAGAGTTGGATCTTGCGATTGCCAAAAAATTCGGCAAAGTTAAAGCGCTCCTCAAGTATGCTAATTACGACGCTGATGAGTTCAAAGTAGATACAGAGAAGCTGTGGCTGCAACTGCAGGTCAACTTCTAGTAGAAGCTTAATAAATAAAGATGTTCAAAAGGCCGCCGTTTTATAACTGCGGCCTTTTTTGTTTGGCCAGGAACTTTCAGTAGAATCAGGAGGTTTCCTATAGAGAGAGCTATATTTTGGCTGCTCGTCGGTTTGTAGTTGGCTTTGGCAGAGTGGATGAAACGACTCCGGTGCATTCCAGCTAGTGTAATTCGCACGGAAAATACCCTCCCCTCTCTCTTCAGCCAGGACACAAGCATAGAAGAGCGTTTTTCAGAGCGGCTGGCGATTATCTGGTTTTAATGTGGAGTGGCAATGAACCCGAGACAATTTGTGTGCGGCTCGGGGGAAGATTTTATTCAGTTGACCAATGCAACGCCCTTAACCTGCGCATAAAGCTCAAGCCCAGGCTTGATTTTCAGCGAGTGAGCTGATTTTCGGGTGATGCGTGACAAAATTATTTCGTCACCAGCGTCAAGGCTTACAATCACGTAGACATCCATATCATCCACGCAGTCGCGCACACGCACCGGAATACAGTTGAGTATGCTGGTATTTTTCGGCGGTTCAAGACAGAGGCTGACATCCCGTGCCATAACCCTCAACCTGACTCTGGATCCCTCCGGGTAGGGTAGATGAGCAACGGAAATCATACCTGCTGATGAACGCAACGTAGACAGGTTAAACTGGCTGTCATGGGAGTCGATCTCTCCTTCAATAACACTGCTTGCATTAGCCCTGTGAGCTAGCGGCAGATCCAGTCGCGCAACGACCTCTTTGATTGTACCTTGGGCCAGGATGCTACCCTGCTCTACGTAAAGGATATAGTCAGCCAGTCGTGCAACCTCGTCCAGGCTGTGACTAACATAGAGTATTGGTATTTTAAGGTGACGAGTGATTCGATCAAGGTAGGGTATGATAGTGTCTTTGCTGGATTGATCCAGGTTTGCCAAAGGCTCATCCATTAATAATAGCGAAGGCCTGCGAAGCAGCGCTCGAGCAATAGCAACGCGCTGTTTTTCACCACCTGATAACCGGTCAGACTTTCGCTGCAGCAGTTTCTTCAGGTCTAGCAATTCGATGATCTCTCCATACTCAAGCCCCGTAGCAGTCTGCTGGCTGGCTCGCCGGGTTGCAAAATCAAGATTGCCCTGAACTGTCAGATGCTCAAACAGAAGGATATCCTGGAACACATAACCAATATCTCGCTTATGTGGTGGGACCATAATGCCTACAGCATCATCCCTCCATACCTGCCCGTTAAAAGTAAGGTGACTGTTAAATCCTGGCTCGAGTCCCGCTATATATCTTAATAGCGTCGTTTTTCCCGACCCGGAGGGTCCGATTATGGCCAGGTTTCCTGTCAGCTCAAGGTTAACTTCAAAATGACAGCTAAAGTCTGATCTTGAGATATGAGTTTTAAGGTCAAGCCTCATCGGGCATCACCTGAGCTGAGCCATTATTGCGATAGAGCATCAGCAGCAACAGTAGAGAGAAGAGAATTAGCATTGCCGATAACAGGTGTGCCCGTGAATACTCCAATGCTTCGACATGGCTGTAGATAGCGATAGATAATACCTGAGTTTCGCCGGGTATATTTCCGCCGATCATGAGTACTACACCAAACTCTCCCAGGGTGTGGGCGAAGCCTAGAGTGAGCGCAGTGATAAAACCCCTCTTTGCCATGGGCAGTACGATACTAAAAAAACGGTCGATAGGGGATGCGCCTAGTGTTGCTGCTGCCTCCAGGGGTTTTCGACCAATATGCTGGAAGGTGTTTAACAGAGGCTGAACAACAAAGGGGGTTGAGTAGATGACCGAGCCCACTACCAACCCGGCAAAGGTAAAAGCCAGTGGTGCAAGCCCCAACGCTTCAACGGCCTGGCCTACCGGTCCCTGTGGTGAGAAAGCCACCAGAAGGTAAAAGCCAAGCACTGTAGGCGGCAGTACTAACGGCATAGCCACCAAAGCTTCAATAAGGGTACGATACCAACTGTTTTTTTTTGCTAGCCACCAGGCAAGGGGTGTTCCCAGAAATATCAGAATAAAGGTGGTTACAAGTGCTAACTTAATCGTTACCCAAAAGGCTAGCAGATCGTCGTAGCCAAGCGCCAGATTAGTCATCATACAATTGCTCGATCGATCTCATTGCCTGGATCCAGTTTGATACCCGGAGCTGTGAATAATATCACGCGCCTGTGAGGATTGAATGAATTCAATAAAGACCTGCGTACCAGGGTGGCTCCTCCCCAGGCTGACCATATATTGCTCTACCGGATCATAGAGCTGTAACGGCACCTCCCAGACATGCCTGGTTTCGGGCCCTGTGAGTAGTATGGACCTGTCCCAGGCCAGCAGTTGAGATTTGGCCACAAAGCCTGCCTGCACCTGCCCAGTTGCCACCATATGAAAAGCTTGAGCAACGCTATCGCCATAGACTAGCTTGGCCTGTAACTTCTTAAGCTTGCTTTGCTGGTCTAGCAGGCTGTAGCTTGCCTGGCCATAGGGTGCATTCCTGATGTCTGCAATCGCTATCTTCCTGAATCGATCGGTTTCAAGGTCGTCCAGTGGATGGTCTGATAGCTGCTGCTTTGGTGCCCAGAGCAGCAGCACTCCTGTGGCGTAGTGGATGAGTGACTTCTCACTCGCTAGATCCTGCTGTACTAGCAATTCTGGCCGTTTTCTATCAGCTGCCAGATAAATATGATAGGGCGCACCATGTATGATTTGTGAGAAGAGTTTTCCGGTTGACCCCATAGAGATGATGGTCTCTATACCAGATTGTTGCTCAAATTCATCGGCTAACACTTTAAAAGTCGACAGAAAATTAGCGGCAACCGCAATATGTAGTTTCTCCCCGGCTGTGGCAGGAGTGCTCGCCAGAAGGCATACCGCAAGGCAGCGCACGACAAGCTGCTTAATAGACATGAAAACCTCACTTGCAAGACGGGGGCGGGGCTATCTTTTTGGGTCGCCCAAAAAAGATATTGGAAAGCTGTGGTGCCTTGAGGGTTGCGTTAGAGTTTTGCAGGAGCCCGCCATATATTCAGGAGAGCTTCCCAGCACGCTCCTTGATGATCGCTTGCCATTTTGATGGCCCTTTGATATGAATCGCTTTTCCATTCACATCAATAGCTACTCCAACAGGCATATTTTCGAGTTCAAATTCATAAATTGCTTCCATACCCAACTCTGGAAAAGCGATTACTCTTGCAGCTGTGATTGCCCTGGATGCCAGATAGGCTGCGCCCCCCACACCAATGAGGTAAACCGCTTTATGTTTTTTGATCGCAGCAATGGCATCAGGGCCTCGTTCGGCTTTCCCTATCATACCAATCAGGCCTGTTGTCTCGAGGAGAGTCTCGGTAAACTTATCCATGCGCGATGCCGTTGTTGGGCCAGCCGGGCCTACTATTTCGTCTCGAACCGGGTCAACCGGGCCCACATAATAAACAAAACGATCCTTCAGGTTAACGGGCAAAGGCTCCCCGCGTTCAATCATCGCTACTATACGTTTGTGAGCTACATCACGCAGGGTTAGTATCTTTCCGCTTAACAGAATGGTTTCCCCCAGCTTCCAGTCCTGGATATCCGCATGGGTCAGCCCATTCAAGTTGACTCGCCGTACCTTATCGCTCATATCCAGGGTTACTTCAGGCCAGTCATCCAGGTTCGGAGGTGTCTGCAAAGAGGAACCTTTGCCTTCCAGCTTAAAATGGGTGTGCCGGGTTGCTGCACAGTTTGGAATCATCACAACAGGCAGTGACGCTGCGTGCGTTGGATGATCTTTGATCTTGACATCTAGTACAGTGGTCAGCCCACCCAGCCCTTGTGCACCTATGCCCAGAGCGTTAACCGCATCCATGATTTCCAGGCGTAGCTCCTCGATCCGATTCTGTGGGCCACGCTCGCGAAGCTCATGAATATCAACCGGGCTCATCAATGATTCCTTGGCTAACACTGCGGCCTTTTCCAGTGTGCCACCTATTCCAATCCCCAGCATGCCTGGCGGACACCAGCCAGCCCCCATTTTGGGAACCGCTTTTTTCACCCAGTCGACAATATTGTCACTGGGATTTAACATCGCCATTCTGGACTTGTTCTCTGAGCCACCGCCCTTAGCGGCCACTTGAACATCAACCGTGTCACCGGGCACCAACTCATAGTGAATAACGGCTGGGGTGTTATCGCCGGTATTTTGTCGTTTTCCAGCAGGGTCGCTCACGATAGATGCACGTAATACGTTGTCAGGATTCAGGTAGGCTCGCCTGACGCCCTCATTGACCATCTCCGTCACACTCATGTCAGCTTTCCACTGCACATTCATGCCGACCTTGATGAAAATTGTCACAATGCCGGTATCCTGGCAAATAGGCCGTTTACCTTCAGCACACATGCGTGAATTGATCAGGATTTGCGCCATAGCATCCTTTGCCCCCCGCGACTCCTCCTTCAGGTAGGCTTGATGAATAGCCTTGATAAAATCAAGCGGGTGGTAACAGGAAATAAATTGTAACGCATCGGCAACGCTATCGATCAAGTCGTCTTGACGAATCACGGTCATGTAAAAACAAACTCCTTTGAATCAGTTGAAGCTGTGTTGCCAGTCACTCGCCCGAAACTGGTGAGAGATCAATAAGTTCATCCAGTCTGGCAATGGGAGCCTCTGGTTGAATTAAAGCGCACGATTGCACGTTGTGCAAGTTGCTAGGGGCGAGCATTGTACTGGGTTTGCTGCGATGGGGCTAATATATTTCTTTCTTGCTGTTGACAATGTTGAATTTATTCGCGATAAATTGGCGGTCATTGGTTGTTTTTTTCAGGGTTCTGGCTTGTATTGTTTCCTCGTTTTTTATGGTTTCTACCTGATGGGGGTGTTAAGTGTTGCTCAATCTAGCTTGTTTTCAATCGACCAGATCGCAGCCTCTACACGTGATTTTAGCCGTAATTTTTTGAAAAGACGTTTGACGTGTACCTTGACAGTCCCTTCGGTAATATCCAATCGGCGGGCAATGAGCTTGTTTCTCATGCCGCTGGCAATGAGTTTGAGTATCTGCCGCTCCCTTTTGGTCAGGCTGCTGGCGTTTGGCGCTGTGCTACTTTTGGATCTGATGGCCAGTGCCAGTAACTCGTTTAATTCCGG
>CAYYRK010000158.1:0-5709 GCA_964473915.1 uncultured Pseudomonadales bacterium | reverse complement strand
CGTTGCCGGAAAATTATAAGTTTATAGCCGTTGCTGGGTTGATTGAAAAATATCAATGTGGGTTTAATTTTTGCCTTCGCAGGCTGAAGGTCTTGTACTTTATTCCGAGAAATGTCCGAAAATTACCAGTACAGACGCCTGATTTTTCAGCTATCTGGTCAACTACTATTAGAATGGAGCAGTCAACTGAGGAATCTAGGTTTAAGGGTTTTTGCACGACGAGTTGGCTGAAAGCCGGAATTTTTCTAGCCTGTGCAGCAGTTTTATTATGATGTTTGCGGGCAGGCTAGCTTGATGATGTGCCCACTTTTGATGGGCACGATGGTGTAAGTTTAGCTGTTGCAGTTTTCGGTGATAGTGTCTGTAGCCTTATCAATATGTTGCTGGCGCTCCTCATCGTTGATGTAGCGGAACTCCCCATCGTCATCAAGTATACGGATACGGGAGTTTTCCTGCATCATCTTCAGGTTCTTCTGTGCATTGGCGCAATTTTCTTTGCGAATTTTAGCCTGTTTATCCCGTTCATTCTTTTGTTGGGCATATTCGCCAGCTTTTTGCTCAGACTGGTATTTGCCAGAGCGTTGTTGCTCCAGTTTCTGGGTGGCCTTTTCAGCTCCGCTGGGCACGCCGCCACGCACCTCAAATGTAGAGTACTCGTGGTTTGTGGGTGCTGAATCTGTGTATTGGATAACCCCTTCATCATCTTTCCACTTATAGACTGTTTCAGCTTGCGTGGGGATCGTTGTTGAAAAGGCAACGGTTGCCATGAGCAGGGTGGTCCAAAGTTTCATCGATCCCTCCGCAGATTAAGTGTTTTTAAAGAGAAGCTTTTGTACGAGAGCTATTTTTGTCACCATGCCTGCTATAAATGTACCTAAAGCACTCGCTTCCCTCGTGGGGCAGGCTCTGATCAATCGGTCATTGATAACTGTAAACTGGGTTATGGAACCCTGCGTCGCTCTATCTTCTGATCCATCCAGCCTCCCTCTTTGTGCGTTTTTTTGCCCTGCCTGGAACCAAAATCATCTCTCGTACAAAACTCTTGAAGAATCACTGCTTCAAGAAAATGATTCTGGCCAAGAGACTATTTAGAAGTGAGTATAGCGCTATTTGTGAGTTTTTTTTAAAAGTTAATCATTAATTCTTTGCGGTGCAGCCCTGTTGCAGTTGACAACCCCCTTGAAAATGTCAGAATTGCATGTTCTCTGAAACAGGGCTGTGTGAATGCTGATCCTGCCGTTATGATGTGTGGTCAGCGCGGTACTCAATGAATGGGCGAAGTTTTCTGCTATTTATAGTCGTTGCGGGGAGTGGAGTTATCCTGGGGTTGGTGAAGGCAGATAAATTTCAGGTGAGTGAAGACGCTGGTCACTGGTTGGGTTTCAGAAATTAATCAGATGTTGAGGAGTTATTTGGTGGAATTATTGTCGGGTGGTGAAATGCTTATTCGAGCACTGAGGGACGAGGGTGTTGAATGCATCTTTGGTTACCCTGGTGGGACAGCCCTGCATATATACGATGCAATATTCAAGCAGGAAGAGATCAGGCATGTTCTGGTGCGCCATGAACAGGCTGCGGCGCATGCTGCGGATGGGTACGCCAGGTCGACGGGCAGGACGGGGGTAGTGCTGGTAACTTCTGGCCCCGGTGCGACCAACGCGATTACCGGTATTGCTACTGCTTATATGGATTCCATACCGATGCTGGTGTTGTCGGCGCAGGTGCCAACAGAAAAGATTGGTGAGGATGCTTTTCAGGAAACCGATATGATCGGGGTTTCGCGTCCCATCGTTAAGCATAGTTTTACTGTCAGATCACCGGAAGAGATCCCTTTGATCGTTAAAAAGGCGTTCCATATCGCTTCGACAGGACGGCCTGGACCAGTGGTTATCGATATCCCGAAAAACATGACGACCCCCAATGAGCGTTATGAGTATGCTTATCCGGAATCAGTCAAACTTAGATCTTACAGTCCCTCCCTCAAGGGGCATGCTGGACAGATCAAAAAAGCAGTTGATCTGCTAGTACAGGCCAAGAGGCCGGTTATTTATGCTGGTGGTGGCGTTGTGTCGGGCAGCGGTTCGGAATTATTAATCCGTTTAGCGCAGATGCTTAACTATCCGGTTACGACAACTTTGATGGGGCTGGGTTGCTATCCAGGGTCCGACAGGCAGTCCCTGGGTATGCTGGGAATGCACGGTACCTTTGAGGCCAATACCGCGATGCACCATAGTGATCTGATTTTAGCCGTGGGAGCACGGTTTGATGACCGGGTGACAAATACGCCGAGTAAATTTTGCCCCTCAGCAAAAATTCTACATATCGATATCGACCCGACATCCATATCAAAGATTGTTGAGGCTGATGTGCCTATCGTTGGCATGGTAGAGAACGTTCTGCCCCAAATGATAGCTGCACTTCAAGCTTCTGAAATACAGCCGGATGAGACAGCATTGGCTGAATGGTGGAGTCAGATCGATGAGTGGAGAGGGCGTCACGGCTTGCATACCGCTGTTCGATACAATACTGAAGGTGATCTGATTATGCCTCAGGAGGTAATTCAGGAGCTTTATCGGGCGACTGATGGCAAGGCTTATGTAACCTCTGATGTTGGGCAGCATCAGATGTTTGCCGCACAATATTATAAGTTTGATCAGCCAAGGCGGTGGATTAATTCCGGTGGGCTGGGGACTATGGGTTTTGGTTTTCCCTCTGCAATGGGGGTTCAATACGCTCATCGTGATGCGGTTGTTGCCTGTGTGACCGGTGAGGGTAGCATTCAGATGTGTATCCAGGAGCTTTCAACCTGCACCCAATACCACCTGCCCATCAAAATTATCATCTTGAATAATCAGGCACTAGGCATGGTTAAGCAGTGGCAGGATATACACTACGAGGGCCGCTACTCCGAAAGTCTTTACGAAGATTCTCTGCCGGATTTTGTCAAACTGGCAGAAGCCTATGGCCATATCGGTATTCGGGTTGAGCGGCGAGAAGATCTGGCGGAGAAGATGCGGGAATGTTTTAGCCACAAAGACAAGTTGGTCATTCTTGATGTTCAAGTGGATCCAACAGAGCATGTTTATCCGATGCATGTGGCTCCTGGATCGATGCGGGATATGTGGGTTGGTAAGGCGGAGCGTACCTGATGAGACATATAATTTCAGTTCTAGTCGAAAATGAGCCAGGTGCGTTGTCAAGGATCGTCGGTCTTTTTTCCCAGCGAAGCTATAATATTGAAACCTTAAATGTAGCGCCAACGGAAGACGAGACGTTGTCACGTGTGACTCTAACGACCACAGGCTCGGATGAGGTCATTGAGCAGATCATCAAGCACCTTAACAAGCTTATTGATGTGGTTAAATTGGTTGACCTAACAGAGGGGTTGCATCTTGAGCGTGAACTATTATTAATCAAGCTCAAAGCGACAGGTGAGATGAGGGGTGAAATCAAACGAGTTGCCGATATTTTTAGGGGTCAAATCATCGACGTGACGCAGGCTATTTTTACAGTTCAGTTGGTGGGTACCAGTGACAAGCTTGATGCTTTTATCGAAGCTGTGGACCCGGCTACCATTCTTGAGGTGGTGAGGAGTGGTGTTTCGGGGATTGCAAGAGGTGAAAAACGGTTGAGCCTTTAACATTACACCCAAGTAATACAAACGATTTTAATATTAAAGTGATTAAGTTAAGCAGAGGTTGATATGCAAGTTTATTATGATAAAGACGCGGATCTTTCCATTATTCGGTCTAAAAAGGTTGCCATTATTGGATATGGGTCGCAAGGGCATGCGCATGCCTGCAACCTGAAGGACTCAGGGGTTGATGTTACAGTAGGCTTGCGGAATGGGTCTTCCTCGGTGGCGAAGGCTGAGGCGCATGGACTTACGGTAAAATCAGTAGAAGATGCGGTCGCCGCGGCAGATGTGGTTATGATCTTAACGCCTGATGAGTTTCATGGAGAACTGTACCGCGATGTCATAGCGCCAAATATCAAAAAGGGTGCGACTCTTGCCTTTGCGCATGGTTTTTCTATCCATTACAACCAGATTGTACCGCGAACTGACCTTGATACCATTATGGTCGCGCCTAAGGCGCCGGGGCATACCGTGCGTAATGAGTTTGCAAATGGTGGCGGTATCCCTGACCTGATTGCAATTCATCAAGATGCTTCCGGGCAGGCGAAAGAGCTGGCGCTCTCCTATGCTTCAGCCATTGGGGGCGGGCGCACAGGTATTATTGAAACTACCTTTAAAGATGAGACAGAAACTGACCTTTTCGGTGAGCAGGCAGTACTATGTGGTGGCTGCGTGGAGCTGGTTAAGGCCGGTTTTGATACTCTGGTTGAGGGTGGTTATGCGCCGGAAATGGCCTATTTTGAATGCCTGCATGAACTCAAGCTTATCGTAGACTTGATGTATGAGGGTGGTATTGCTGATATGAATTATTCCATCTCCAATAATGCGGAATTTGGAGAGTATGTCACGGGTGCTGAGGTGATCAACGAGCAGTCCCGGGAAGCTATGCGTAACGCGTTGAAGCGCATTCAGAGTGGAGAGTACGCTAAAATGTTTATCAGTGAAGGGGCAACCCGTTACCCCATGATGACGGCCCACCGACGCAACAATGCTGCGCATGGGATTGAGGTAGTTGGCGAGAAGCTGCGCTCTATGATGCCCTGGATTAAATCCAATAAGATTATCGATAAAGATAAAAATTAGCATCAGAATTTGTCTGATGGGCGCATTATTGGAATATATAGTATGGGCGCGGCTTCTAGCCGCGCTTTTTTATTTTAAATTCTCGGAGAATTAACGCTTATTATTGCAAGTGTTAAATGAGCCGGAAACCAGATTCGGAAACTATTATGGCACAGCACAGCAGCGAGCCCCCTTCGCGTCGTCGAGCGGTCTACCTTTTGCCGAACCTGTTTACTACAGCGGCACTATTTTGTGGCTTTTATGCAGTTGTTGCAGCGATGCAGGGAGACTTTGAGCCCGCAGCTACAGCAATTTTTATCGCAATGATCTTCGATGGCTTTGATGGGCGCGTTGCCAGGTTGATGCATGGCGAGAGCGAGTTTGGTGCTCAGTATGACAGTCTGTCTGATGTGGTGGCATTTGGAGTGGCCCCGGCGCTGGTGTCCTTAAGCTGGGCATTGTCAACTTTGGGCAAGGTGGGCTGGGTGGCGGCCTTTATTTTTCTGGCTAGTGCGGCGTTGAGGTTGGCGCGGTTCAACATCCAGATAGGCAGCCCCGATAAAAGATATTTTATCGGGCTTGCCAGCCCTCCTGCCGCAGCCCTTGTGGCGGGTATGGTGTGGGTGTGTACCGAGGCTAAGGTTCCCGCAGACCAGGTTGCAGTTATCGGTGCTATTATTGTCGCCTGTACCGGGATGCTAATGGTTAGCAATTTTAAATATCTGAGTTTTAAAAATGTTGATATTAAGGGCCGCATACCTTTTGTAGCGCTCTTGACCATTATTTTGGTTGCTACCATTATTTTTATTGATCCTGCCAAAATTCTTTTTCTTTGTGCCTTTATCTACGCGTTGTCCGGGCCGGTTATGGCGCTGGTTAATAAGATAAAATCAAGGCGGAAAGGTAGGGGCTAACTCTTCCGACTTTTCATATGCAAATAAACCCATTTTGCCTATTGACACCGATGCTAATGGGGCTATAATTCGCCTCCCTTAACGGCCTTGGCCGGT
>CAYYRK010000157.1:0-5713 GCA_964473915.1 uncultured Pseudomonadales bacterium | reverse complement strand
TTTAACCCTGATCGATCAGTTGAGCGAAAAAAAGAGGTGCAAAATATTAGCCTCATAGGGTAGCCAGGCAACCGCTAACACACCAAAGACATACACCGGGCCAGTTCCGTCTGTTAATATACTCTGATTTTATAAACTGCATCTGATTATTGGAAGGAATTGCTTTGATGAGCAAATACTGGAGTGGCATCGTATCCAAACTCTCACCCTATAAGCCAGGCGAGCAACCCAGAGACCGCACCTATATCAAACTCAACACCAACGAGAATCCATATCCGCCTTCACCTTCAGTGTCTGACGCACTTAAAAGTGATAAGAACAAACCACTAAACCTGTACCCCGATCCAAGTTCAGATGCGCTAAAGAGAGTCCTGGCCAAATATTACCAATTAGCCACAGACTCTGTGTTTATTGGCAACGGGTCTGACGAGGTGTTAGCACACGCCTTTAATGCTTTTTTTAGTGATAAGGCGCCGCTACTATTCCCAGATATCAGCTACAGTTTTTATCCGGTTTACTGTCAGCTCTATGGCATAAAATATGAGACCATAGCGCTCGAGAATGATTTCACCATCAAGCTTGACCGGTATCAGCGGCATAATGGCGGAGTTATTTTCCCCAATCCCAATGCGCCTACCGGCAGCCTTGTAGCGCTGAACGATATTGAGCAACTACTTAAAAACAGTAGCGATTCAGTGGTGATTGTCGATGAGGCCTATATTGATTTTGGTGGCGTATCAGCCATCCCCTTGATTAAACGGTATCCCAACCTGCTGGTTATCCAGACACTTTCCAAGTCGAGAAGCCTGGCAGGCCTAAGGTTGGGCTACGCTCTAGGAGACCCTCAACTGATCGAAGGTCTGGAAAGGGTCAAAAACTCTTTTAACTCCTATCCTGTCAATACCATTTCAGAAGCGGCTGCCATCGCCGCTTTCGAAGATCAAGCCTATTTTGAGAAAACCACCGGCGCGGTGATCAGCACCCGAAACTGGACATGCGAACAACTGCAAAAACTGGACTTTAAAATCATCCCCTCACAAGCCAATTTTCTTTTCGTTACCCATCCACAACACCGGGCCGAAGCACTTTACCAAACGCTTAGAAAACAGGGCATATTGGTACGCCACTTCAACAGCGAACGCACCGCAAACTATCTGAGGATCTCGATCGGTACAGGTACACAGATGCAAACGCTGATCTCAAAACTGCGGCAAATTCTGGAGGAAACGGCCGTCTAACCTGGAATTTTCACCGAGCCCGGATGAGAGGCTATAGCAGGCATTGTATCGGAGGGGTTCAAGACCTGGTCAAACCGGTTCCCGAAGCGTCACAAACTCTTCGGCTGTTGTGGGATGAATGCCAATGGTCTGGTCAAAAACAGACTTTGTAGCACCTGCATTCATCGCTATAGCGATACCCTGAACAATCTCTCCCGCCTGGGCACCCACCATATGCACGCCCAATACCCGGTCTGTTACCCTGTCCACAACCATTTTCACAAAACACTTCTCATCACTATTGGTCAGGGTGTGTTTCAACGGCCGGAACATTGAACGGTAAATATCGATCTGCCCATATCGCTCTCTGGCCTGCTCCTCAGTAAGACCCACAGTTGCAATTTCTGGCTGACAAAAAACAGCTGACGGGATGTTCTCGTAATTGGGTAGAGTACTATCATTCTGATAGAGATGTCTGACCAGCGCCATCCCCTCAGCCAAAGCGACCGGGGTCAATTGAACCCCGCCAATCACATCCCCCAGCGCATAAATAGACGACACACTTGTCTGGAAAAACTCATCAACCTTGACCGCACCATCTTCGCGTAACGCCACGCCAAGCTCCTCAAGACCCAAACCTGCAATGTTAGGCTTGCGCCCTGTTGCATATAAAATAGTATCGGCAGTGAGCGTTTCTCCGTTATTAAGATGGGCCCGCAATCGGTTATCCTGCAGTTTTTCAACGCTTTTTATATCGGCATTAAAATTCAAACCAACACCCTTTTGCTGCATCTGATCGCGGACAAATTCACGGAGATCCTGATCAAACCCACGCAGAAAAAGATCACGTCGGTACAGCAGCTCTGTCTCAGCGCCCAGCCCATTAAATATGCCTGCAAACTCAAGCGCAATATAACCACCACCAACGACAATAGCCCGCTGGGGAAAATCTTTAAGAAAAAAAACCTCATTGGAGCTGATAACATGCTCTGACCCCGGAAACTCCGGCACGAAGGGCCAGCCTCCAGTGGCAACCAGAATTCTTTCCGCGCTGTAGATTTGCCCGGCCACCTCAACTCGATTGGCATCCAGAAAACGGGCTCTACCGTTGATGAGGGTAGCTCCGGAACTGTTAAGCAGGTCTCGGTAAATACCGTTAAGGCGCTCTATTTCACTATTTTTACTGTCTCTGAGCGTTGGCCAGTCAAATTTTGGCGGTGTCGTTAACTGCCAGCCAAAAGCCGATGCGTGCTCAAACTCTTCTGCGTAATGAGATCCATAAACAAATAGTTTTTTTGGTACGCAACCCACATTAACGCAGGTACCCCCAAGATATCGATCCTCTGCAATTGCAACTCGAACTCCCAGCCCCGCAGCCATGCGAGCAGCTCTTACACCACCGGAACCTGCACCAATAACAAAAAGGTCATAATCGTACAAAGCAAATAATCTCCTTTTAACCCGAATGGTTTATAAAATATCCGGGTTAGTGTAACTAATCGTTACCCGCCAACCCTGACCAGCAACTCCAGTATATCTTCCTGGGTAAAGGGCCAGTTTAGTTGTTGCTGCACAGGCCCCTGTGTCACCAAAACGGGAATTAATGTTGCGTATTGCTCAAGCAACTGGTCATCAAGGCTAATATCAACCAGCTCCAACTCAGCTGCCTGATGTTCTAGCACTCGGTAAACCAGTGAGGCGGCCTCATCACATAACTGGCAGAAATCTGTTTGATATAGTATTAACTTCATAAAGCTCAAAACCATCCTGTCTGATACCGGTTGTAAAAACTCTAGTAGAATTATTCCCCCCGGAGGTTATCATATCAAGCGCATTAAATTATCATGCTTTTTATTTTCAATCATATTTAACCTTCAACACACAGGCAGCCTAAATGAGTGAAACAAAACACTGCAACCTATTGATTCTTGGCTCCGGACCAGCCGGATATTCAGCCGCTATCTACGCTGCTCGCGCTAACCTAAAACCGGTTTTGATTACCGGTATGCAGGCGGGTGGTCAGCTCACGACCACAACAGAGGTAGATAACTGGCCTGCAGGCCAGGAGGGCCTTCAAGGGCCGGAACTGATGGAACGGATGCGTGAACACGCAGAGCGCTTCGATACAGAGGTTATTTTTGATCATATTAACCAGGTTGAGTTGCAGGACCGCCCCTTTATATTAACCGGTGATGCTGGCACTTACAGCTGTGACGCACTGATTATCACTACCGGGGCATCTGCTCAGTATTTGGGGCTGCCATCAGAAGAGGTCTTTGCGGGTAAGGGTGTTAGTGCTTGCGCGACCTGTGATGGCTTTTTTTATCGCAACCAAAAAATAGCCGTTATCGGCGGTGGTAATACTGCCGTAGAGGAGGCGTTATACCTTTCAAATATAGCCGCACAGGTAACACTGGTACATCGGCGTGATGCACTGCGTGCGGAAAAAATGCTACAGGATAAGCTATTTGAAAAAGAGCAAAATGGCAATATTAATATTCTCTGGAATCACACCCTGGATGAGATTCTGGGTGACGATATGGGCGTTACCGGGATGCGAGTAAAAAACACCTCGACGGGCGCAGCTCAGGACGTTGACCTGCAAGGGGTCTTTATTGCGATCGGTCACAAGCCCAACACAGAGATTTTTGAAGGACAACTGGATATGCACAACGGCTATATTGCCATCAACGCCGGTCTGAATGGAAACGCAACCGCAACTAGCATACCGGGCGTTTTTGCCGCCGGAGATGTGGCTGACCAGGTTTATCGGCAAGCGGTGACCTCAGCAGGCTTTGGCTGTATGGCTGCATTGGATGCAGAAAAATTTCTTGATCAATAATGACGCCCCTCTGGCCGCTGAAGAGTGTGGTCACTGGTGTCAGCCATTACAACTCGCGCCTAAGTCAGAATGACCGACATAGTGATGCTTGACCAGGACCTGCTTGATTTTCCAGATCCAGCGCATGCGCTGGATCAGCCCAACGGGTTGCTTGCGGTAGGCGGTGATCTTAAACCGGAAAGATTGATCAACGCCTATCGATCAGGCATTTTCCCCTGGTATGAAAAGGATCAACCTATTTTATGGTGGAGCCCAGACCCACGCTCTGTGCTATTACCCGATTGGCTTCATACCTCACGTAGTCTGAACAAGATATTAAAACAGGGGCATTTTTGCGTAACCTATGATCAGCAATTTAATCGTGTTATCCAGGCCTGTGGTGACCCCAGAGCCTACAGCAGTGATACATGGATCACTGAACAGATGCTCAGCGCCTACAGTGAGCTACACCGATTAGGCTATGCTCATTCCGTAGAGGTATGGCAGGATGATATGCTGGTCGGAGGACTTTACGGTATTGCAATGGGACGCGTTTTTTTTGGTGAGTCTATGTTCAGCCTGCGTGCCAACGCATCCAAAGTAGGATTTTCTCATCTAGTTAAAAAACTAAAATCGCTGGGATTTCAACTCATTGACTGTCAGGTACACAGCGAACATCTGGCATCTCTTGGGGCAAAAGAGATCCCCAGAACCAGATTTTTACAACTGCTAAGCAGTCAAATCAATGACCCTTTACAATCAAATTGGGAGTGATCGGCAGTGTCCAGCGGTGAATCTATAAGGCTGTACCATAGCCAGCCCCACCCGTGCAGTTATCTGGTCAAAAAAGAGGCCCGGGCACTCTATCTGGATCAGAACACCAGGCTTGATATGAATGCGGCCTCGCGTCTGGCAGAAATGGGGTTTCGCCGTAGTGGCCATTTCATCTATAAGCCCCTCTGCGACCGATGCACAAGTTGTATCGCAGCTCGTATACCCGTGGGTCAATTTACCCCTAATCGCTCACAAAGGCGTACCTGGAATAAAAACAGGGAACTAACGCTCACCCGCACCCCTCCTGCTTATACTGAGGAGTATTATAGTTTATACGAACGTTACATCCATGAACGGCATCAAGATGGCGAGATGTTCCCCCCGGATCGGAGCCAATATACAAACTTTATAACGGCATGTGATGAAAATACTTTTTTTCTAGAGATCCGATTAGAAAATAAATTAGTAGCCGTTGCTGTTACTGATGAACTCGATAATGGGCTGTCTGCAATATATACTTTTTTTGATCCAACATTGGATGACAGGGGTTTTGGAGTATACAGTCTGCTTTGCCAGATAGAGCTGGCACGCAGCATGAAACTTGACTATCTCTATTTAGGATACTGGATCCAGGAATGCCCTAAAATGAGCTATAAAACCCAGTACCGACCTATTGAGCTGTTGCAAGGGACTCGATGGCAATTAGTCTCTCGATAATATGCTCTACCGGAATTAAGCTGTCCCCGGCAGGGCCGGGGGGATTATCTTAATTTAACTGGTTTGCGTAGTCCCCTTTCTCTGTCGCTGCTAATTTATCTTGAAATACAACGGGGCAAACCACATATTACCCATTGCTGACCTGCTGTTTTTTGACAAACACCGACCCTGCAAATTATTCAAC
>CAYYRK010000156.1:0-5719 GCA_964473915.1 uncultured Pseudomonadales bacterium | reverse complement strand
TCTCACTATATGAGAAAAGAGACCAATCTATAGGGATAGAAATAGGGCTAGATTAGGTGCTCCCTTAGTAGATTGTTTCTCAATCCATTGGCCTTTGAATCTTCGAGACCTGGGTGATGCAAGAGCAAGAGAGGTGATTTTCGGCGTATATATCAATTTAGAACCTGTGAACGGTCGGATCACCACTGGTTAGCCAGCTTCTCCATTGAGCTTCGAAGCGTACCATGCCGCCTGAATAATGCTCTGAGAAGAAGTCAGAGCCCCTGAGACCACTGCAAAAATTGATGGCTAACTGGTCAAGTATGGACTGTAAAAAATCCTGCCCCTCTTTACTGGACATCAGGAAATAGACCATCGACCAAGCCATGGCATAATGACCCTCAATATCGTCCTTATACCATTGAGCCGGAGCTATTTTAAGGTAGTGCGATACTGGGATTAGTTGACCGCGTGCCAATTTGTTGCGCAGATGTTTTAAATGATGAGCGACCGGTTTGATCTCTCTGGCCTGACCCGATAGTTGCAGGGTTTCAAAATATTCGGCCAGCCCCTCGTTGAGCCAAACCGGCGTATAACCATATAGTCCGGCGGTGATAACGTGACTTGATTCATGCCTGATCACCGCTCGCATGCGTTCGGTATTATTACCCTGAAACACAACCGCTTCATTGTTTTTGCTGGAATAAAATCCTGTTTTTGTCCGGACTTGTGGTGCAACTTTGTTTTTATATTTCTGAAAGTCAGTCTGAGTTTCTATGATCCGCAGATTAATAAAAACCTGCCGCAGGTGATCCAGCCCCAGATCTTTTGAGAGAATGCCATAGATCTGCTGTACATCTGCGCTCAGCTGATCTCTTACAAAGGGTGGAAGGTGGGAGGTATCTTCAGTAATACTCAGATTAAAATACTGTTTGCCACTCACATAGAGTGCTGACAGGTCATCTACATCGGCGTTATCCGGTCGCTGGTCGCTAAAGTGGGTATTACCCAGCTCGTCTTGCCATTGAAATATATCTGCCCCTTTTGTCGGTGTTATCTCGGTAGTTTTTGTTCTGCCACAGGCGGCAATATGTTGTAGTTGCTCACTACCGGCACGAATATGACCGGCTATTTCTTCTGCGGTGATATTCTCCATCTCTACTTTCAACAAACCGGTAGCGTCGAGAACCGGCTTTAGCTGCTGCTTCATCCAGTCAAGGTAAAAATCTCTCTCTTGGGGCTCAGCAATATAGAGCCTGGATAGTATGGGCAGGGAAAACAGGAGCAGAGCAATTATCAGATATTTAATCAGGCGCAGCACGGGGCTTATTTATCTCCTCGATGGTCAGTCTGATTATAGAATAGGAACAGATTTTTGCACTGTTGCGCCTACGGTAATCCAGCTACTATTTTTCTAGATAGAATGGATAAACCGGTATTAGAGCAAAATCATCTCTGGTGTAAAGGTCTCAGTAGCATCATGTTTTTGTATATTTTAGTGCCAGATATTGATGATAATTCCCCTCTTGTCTACTGGGCAAGTCGTCTGTCGAGTACAGTGCTGAGGTTGATGAGAATCCGTGTGCTCAGGCG
The DNA here is from genome assembly GCA_964473915.1 of uncultured Pseudomonadales bacterium. Lineage (GTDB taxonomy): Bacteria > Pseudomonadota > Gammaproteobacteria > Pseudomonadales > IMCC2047 > CAYYRK01. The sequence continues at coordinate 4,147 of CAYYRK010000156.1, read as the reverse complement.
GGTTGATGCGATTTTTTAAGCGATACGATCATATACTCCAGGCATCTTTTCGACCCTTTTTTATCTCATGCTACTGATTCGGTAACAGATGCAGTCGGATTCGCAATCCACCGAGTTCAGGCGAGCGGTCGAGTTGTAATGTGCCCTTATAAAGCTCAACAATCTCTTTGACGATGGCCAGTCCCAGCCCATGTCCTGGCAGTGACTCGTCGATGCGATGCCCGCGCTGGGTGAGTGTGGCCAACGCTTCTTCAGAAACACCGCTGCCATCATCTTCGATGGTAATATAAATATTATCGGTCTGTTCGATACGGCAACGCACGCGGGATTTGGCCCACTTGGCGGCGTTGTCGAGCAGGTTACCCAACAACTCGAGTAGATCATGTCGGTCAATATTGTTCAGATTTTGTTGTGAGGTGTGACAATCAAATTTGATCTGTTTGTTATGGTAGATTCGCTCCAATACTGTAATTAGTACGGGCAGTTCTTCTGCAGGGTTAAAGCGTTGCCCGGCGCTGCCTAGACCGGCCAGTCTTGCACGCTTCAGTTGATGTTCGACCTGTTGCTGCAGCGTTGCGGTATGTAGATGAAGCTCCTGTTTGAGTGCGGCAGGTGTTTTGTTATTGTCTGCCAACTGAGCGAGCAGGTTTAACGGTCCTTTTAAAGCATGAGCAAGATTGCCTAACGCATGACGTGAACGATCAAGTCGGCGCTCCATCACCATTAATAATCGGTTCACCTCCACCACCAGTGGTTGTACTTCAAGCGGAACTGCTTCGGTGAGCTGGCTGATATCGCCCCGCTCCAACTGCTCTATCTCATGGGCCAGTTGCCGCAGAGGTGTAAATGAGCGTCGTACAATACGCCGCTGGATAAATAGGATCAGGAATAGAAAAAAAGTGGTGAGCACCAGCAATAACAGTGCATTTTTCAGTAGCCGTTGTTGCAGTTGAGAGAGATCTTCTGCCACCATGATAGTGATATTTTGGTCACCTTTGCGATAACCACTCGCCCAGAGCAATAGTGGCTGGCCGGCAGGGCCGTCGATACGACGTGTCAGCTGTTCGCCGGGAGTGAGCTCTTCGTTGTTCAATTCTGCATCCCAGAGTGAGCGTGAACGCAGGGCCTCACCGTTGCCAGGAATAAGTAAAAAGTAGTGACCAGAGAGTGGTTGGCGATAGATGCTTGATATTGAGTTTTCGGTCAGTATCACTTTGCCCCTGGCATCGAACTGTAGCGCAGCCAATAAACTTTCACCATCGTGCTTCAATCGGGAGACAACCAGGCTATCGACAAGTCGTTGATTTTGATCGTAGATCAGCCAGCCGATCAAGGCCATCAGCAGAATCAGACTTAGGCCCAGCCCGATATGGAGTCGCTGCGCCAGTGAGTTCATGGTGCGTTCGTGCCAAATATATAACCCTGACCACGCCTGGTTTTAATTAGAGATTTGCCGATCTTCTGCCGCAGCCTTTTGATATAGGCTTCAATCACATTGCTGTCACGATCAGCATCGCCTTCGTAAACGTGCTCAGTAAGGCGGGATTTGGACAGCAGTTTACCGGAGTTGACCATCATGTAACGCAGCAGGCGGAATTCAGTGCCGGTGAGTTCAACTGTTTTACCATCAGTTAGCATCACGCGTTGCCTCTCTTCGTCCAGGCTTAATCCGTTCACGCTTAATTGTGGGTTGCTACGTTCCTGAGCCCGACGCAATAGGGCACTCAGGCGGGCAAGCAGTTCCTCTTGATGGAAGGGCTTGCCCAGATAATCATCGGCACCGGCTTTCAGACCATCGACGCGTTCATGCCAGGCATCACGTGCGGTAAGAATAATCACCGGCAGTGGATTGCCCAATTTGCGCCAGTTCTGTAATACTTCCAGCCCTGGTTTCCCCGGCAAACCAAGATCGAGGATGACTGCATCGTAAGATTCTTCTTCACCCTGAAACTGACCGTCGATACCGTTATCGACTAAATCAACCGCATAACCGGCATTGCGCAGTGTTTGCCGTAACCGGGGGCCAAGAACGGGGTCATCTTCTATCAGCAGTAGCCGCATCAATGCCTCTCTTCGCCGAGGGCTTCACCTGTTTTTGCATCGAACAGCAGTTCCCGCACCACACCCTGTTCATTGACCAGTTCCAGCTCATAAACCAGGCCTCTTTTTTTGTATTCCAGCTCCGCTTCCAGTAGGCGAAGTTTGCCAGGTTCACTATTAATGATCTGTTGTAGTAACTGCTCAAGCGGAATGATCACCCCACTTTTTACCAGCTCCCGTGCCTGCTTATGATCTTCATCAGCCCAGAGGTTTGAGCCGATAAAGAAGATAAGAAGCAGCGCTGTTTGCAGTAGGTGTTTCATGCTGTGTTCAGTTAATCATCCCAGCGACCAACACCGGGAATGTTGACCTCATCTTCGTTATAGGAGCCGCTTTCGGCACGTCTGTGGCAGGCGGCACATCTGCTGTAACTGCCCACCTCCTTATTACCCGTAACATAACGTGCGGGGATCTCGTCATGTTTATGTTTGAAGTATAGGGTATCGCTGATACTAAGTGGTATTTTACCCTCTTTCAGTGAGCCAACGATACGTTTTGAGCGTTTGTAATTACTCTTGTCAGCAGAGTTGAGTAGCAGATAATCCAGGACGATTTTCTGTGTTTCTGCATCAAGCTCAGCGTTATCACCAAAGTGATCTTCCAGCCCGGCCATTATTGTTTGCCACGAATTATTTGGTAATAAACCTGGCTGGTAAGCGAAGTGACAACTGCCACACTCTTGGCGATAGAGTGGGCTGTTGACCGGTGCAACATCTAGTTTTGATTGCTCCAACCAGCGAAATCTCCATTTACCCTCGTCGTCATCGCCATAGACTATCGCTGAAAATAGCAGGGAAGATGTAGCGGTAATGACCGCTAGGGCTAATAATTTTTGATAAATTTTCATTGTCAATGCTCCGGGTTTTAATGTTGGGTTTATTGCAGGATATACAGAAGAAAATCACCTTTTTCCTGAGGGCTGCACTCACGGCCGAGTGTCCATTTGCAGTTACGCATGAACCACTTTTCGATCTTCCTTGTATCGGTCAGCCGCTTTGTATTAATGCCTGGTGCCATCGGCTTGATTCTCTTTTGCGTTTTGGCGTGCTGACCATTGCGGGTAAGATTGCTGGTGTGGCATAAATTACAACTACGTTCCAGTGGAGCCACTGTGTGCTGATGTTTTTTATTCCACAGATGTTGACCAGCTTCAGCCGTGAAGGATGCTGCGCCCGCAGCGCGATACTGATCAAGAAGCGTATCAACGGCAGGATTACCACTGGCTGCCTGGGCAAGCGGCAGTGCGCTTATCATTACCAGTAGGATTGATTTTTTCATCATGCTTTCCTCTACGAGAGCTTATCGCTCAAGTTGCTTGTGCTGCGTTGAAAAAGGGGTTTGATCAACTGATGGTTTTAGTCGGCTCGTTTCTTGCCATTAATCATCGAACGCACCAGATTTTCTCCATGCTGTAATCCCGCAAGAATAACTCCAGCAACATGAAGGACGACCAGAAATAAAGTGAAATTGGCGAAAAACTCATGTAGTTCTTCAAACAGCTCGCCTAAAAACTCAGGCGCATTTCCCATGAGATTTGCCAGTGGCCCGGCCATCTCTTCAGCACCGTAAACTAACACTCCGGTCAGCACTGTTATCAACAGGCTAGTCAACAGTACCAGCACCATTGCTCCCCCTGCCGGGTTATGCCCCAGGTAACGTTTAGGCTGGAAAGTGGCTATATTTTTTATATAGGCAAATACTTCATGTGGTGGCCGTACAAAATTTTTGAAGCGAGCGTGGTAAGGTCCGACTAAACCCCACAGCAGCCGAAAGCTGATCAATGCTGCTATCGTATAACCGGCATAAACATGAAGCTCCAGCCAGTCATCTTCAGTGAGGTAAGCAATAAAAAATGCACCTGCTAGGGACCAGTGAAAAATACGCACCAGCAGATCCCATACCTTGATTTGTTTTGTATCATTCATAAAAATCTCCCATAACATCTTTGATCGATAGCTCCAATAATTCTTGAATTAATGGAGATGCTTTTGGGTGAATAGTACATAACAAGAGTGAATTGAAACTGAAAATCAGAAGTAAAAAATAG
>CAYYRK010000155.1:0-5719 GCA_964473915.1 uncultured Pseudomonadales bacterium | reverse complement strand
CTCCCAACAGGGTTCCAGCCATAAAAGCACCTAGGGTAGGCGAAAGCCCTGCCACATGAGAAACTGCAGCGGCAGCAAAAGCCATCAACAAAGCGACCAACATAAACAACTCTAACGAACGCATTCTAGCCACCCAGTCAAGAATATGCGGTAGCAGATAACGGCCAACAATCACCAGTCCAATAAATAACAGCACAGCCTTCAGCAAGGTCATACTCAGAGCTGACGCCATATACCCACCTTCGGTCGCTAGGACTGGAAGGCATACTAAAATGGGTACAGCTGCAATATCCTGAAATAACAGCACTCCGGCAGCAATACGGCCGTGTGGGGAGGATAGTTCGTTTTGCTCCCCTAATTGCTTGAGGACAATAGCCGTTGAAGACATGGCGAGCGCCGCCGCCAGCACAAAGGCCACCAACAAAGAAACACCTAGCCAGGCTGCCAGGCCACCCAGCACCAGGGAGGTGGTAAGTACTTGCGCACCACCAATCCCCAAGACCAGGCGTTTTGCTGACAATAGGCGAGTTAAAGAAAATTCCAGGCCGATAGTGAACATCAGCAAAACAACACCCAGTTCTGCCAAAAAATGAAGAGAAGCCCCCTCTTCCAGTAAACCGAGGGCAAATGGACCTACAATTAGACCAGTCGCCAGATACCCCAGTATGGATGATAATTTGGTCCACTGAAATAGAGCCACCAAGCCCGTTGCTACGGTCAAAATAATGAGCCAATTTATGATGCCGAAATGATCCACGGACAAACCCTTGCTATAAATAATATGCGCTACCGATTACTAAATAATGGCTAAAGAAGACGGCACAGATTAAAACTGTGCCGCCCAAAGCTATTAACTTGCTTTCACTTCAATCTTACGCGGCTGTACTTCTGCTCGCTTGGGAATGACCAGTGTTAATTCACCGTTTTTCAGTTCTGCGTTAACACCGTCTGCTTCCAACCCTCCACTCAGTGAAAAGCTGCGGACATAACGAGTGCCCATCACGTCGGCGTAAAGCACCTCCGTCCCTTCCGGGGTTTCAATACTCGCCCTCCCTTCGATAGTCAAAGTCTCGCCGTCCAGCTCTATATTGAGCCCCTCCTTTGGTACACCCGGTAAATCGGCCTTTAAGATTATGCCGTTAGCGTCTTCATAGATATCCACCTGAGATCGCAATATAACTTCGTTCTCAGTTTCAGTTTTCGATACATCAGATTGTACTGTTTTGTTGTCGCTCATTTTTTTCACTCCTTACCAAGTTATCAGTGGTGATATGCTTGCAGTAATCACTTAACCTCAATCTTGCGCGGCTGCACCTCTTCCTTACGTTGCACAACAATATGCAGCACGCCATTTTGATAAGACGCATCGACTTCATCAGGGTTTACGTCTTCGGGCAGCGCCAGGGTACGCTTAAAGGCGCCATTAAAACGCTCGCGTCGGTAGGCTTGCACGGTTTCTGGAAAATCCAGTTTTCGCTCACCTGCTATTGTCAGCAGATTTTGCTGCAGTGAGATTTGCAGCTTTTCGAGATCAAGCCCGGAAGCAAACACATAAACATCCACTTGCTTGGTTGATGCGCCCACATTAATTGCCGGAAATGTACCCGCCGCAACAGAGCGAATACCGGCAGATCCACCCCTGTCACCGAATAGTCGGTTCATTTGCTGACGCATTTGATCAAATTGACCGAAAAAATCATTATCAAAGTCTGTTAAATAACCAGCCATTTCATTCTCCTTCTGCTAGTGAATAATCAGTAAGCTGTGATCCCCGCAAACAGGGCACCCCACCATTAGCGATAATGCAATCACCATGCCAAAATATAACAAGCTGATTTCACAAGGATTTTTTAATGACTCAGATCTGCCTGCGGCCAAAATAGCCGGTATAGCAGACTTGTCGTCGGCCATTTTGGCCGCAGAGTATTTTTACCAACAGAGGTAAAGACTTAAAGCAGAGTGCGCCTGGGCAGTAAAAAAAGTCAGTGCCAGACAGCTTCTTACCGGCACAATAAAGCCAGCCTTCAATAAATACTTCTTGCAACTGATTCACACCCGGCAGGATAGTTTTATACCAAAATCCTGCCATTCCAGGTATTCGTCGCCCACATTGATCCCACCTGTATAGGCAACGTTGCCATCAACAATCAGTAGTTTTCTATGGTTACGAAAATTGAGCCTGGGTACATGCAGTGGCAGGAAACACAGCGTCTTGAGGTGTCGGTGGTAATTTACTAACCGGCAGAACAGTCGTAGCAGATGAAAACGCATCTGGAGAAAGATTCTCTATCTGGATGATTCCGTGTTGCACATAAGGCAACAGAGACAAACTGGACTGCTTAGCGCCTGCGCCATCGCTGTAGATAGATACGCCCAAAACACCACCAAACGAGCATGGATAGAAATGGCAAAGCAAACATTGCCATCGATCAGCCCCTAGCTACTGTTTAGTTTGCGGCGCAGGGTTCGTTCACCAATACCCAACAGTTCTGCGGCCTTGCTGCGATTAAAATCCGCCTGCTTCAACGCCGCATCAATCAATAACCATTCAGCATCCGCCAATGTTGCGCCCTTGGGAATAAAGACCCCCTCATCCGCCGGACTCATACCTTGACTTTTCTTGGGTAATACCTGCCTTACAAAACCAGCATTAATTTCACGAAGACCTCGGGGCAAACGAATCGCCAGTCTTGTGATCATATTGCGCAACTCACGCACATTACCAGGCCAATGATAAGATTTGAGGGTCGTCAATGCCTCATCAGAAAATATCGGCGCAACAACCATGCAACTGTCGCCATCACCGTGCTGATCGATATACTTTTTTTGCATAAAAATGTTTGCTAAATATACAATATCCTCAGGCCTATCACGTAAACAGGGAATAAATAGCGGCAAAACATTTAGGCGGAACAACAAGTCTTCGCGAAACAGACCAGCATCAACACTTTCCTCCAGGTTTCTGTGGGTAGCAGCAACAATGCGCACATTTACAGGGATTTCCTTCTCACCGCCCACTCGCTTGATGGTTTTTTGCTCAAGCACTCGCAGCAAACTAGTTTGAGCCGTTAACGGCATTTCGCCAATCTCATCAAGCAAGAGTGTTCCTCCCTGAGCTTGCTCAAAACAGCCCCGATGCAAAGAACTTGCCCCTGTAAAAGCCCCCTTTTCATGACCAAACAGTTCTGTTTCGAGCATACTGTCGGGGATCGATCCGCAGTTAATGGCCAGAAAGGGCTTGTCAGAGCGGGGGCTCAAACCATGGATTCCCCTGGCCACCAGTTCTTTGCCGGTTCCAGACTTTCCTCTAATCAACACAGGCTCTTCACTATTTGCAAACCAGGGTAGATCACTTAAAGCATCGAGCATCACTGGATCGGCTACAGAGAGATAAGGTGAGAGCTGTTGGGCTAGCGCCAGGGTAGACCGTTGATCTGATATATCCCGAGCCAATCGGTCAGCCAGTGCAATCGGATCTACCGGCTTTTCGAAGTAATGCAGGGCTCCCTGGCGCAAACATTCCACCGCGTTATCGACACTGGCATGCCCCGTCAACATATAAAAAGCACCATCAGGATGACGGCTGAGATAAGCGGGCAATAGTTCAGTACCTACCCCATCTTTCAGTTGCAGGTCAGCGAGCACGGCATCAAAGCTGGCGCGCTCCAGCGAGAGCATTCCTTCACGCACATTGCTTACACCAGTGACGGAAGCCCCCAGCTCGGTCAGCACCCGCTGCAAACTGCGAAGAATGGCATAGTCATCGTCTACCAGCAGGATCGATAACCCGTTTAAGTTTGGGAGTGTTTTTTGAATTTTGCCCACCATTTGGGTACCTTTTGAAGGGTTTGCGGGAGCAGGAAAGTGATACGCGTGCCTTGGCCCGGGGTACTCTTCACATGAATTTTGCCCTGATGGGACAAAATAATTTTACGCACAATAGCCAAGCCCAACCCATTTCCGTCATTGCGGGTAGTATAAAAGGCATCAAAGATGCGCGACAACTGCTTGCGGGCAATTCCTCTCCCCTTGTCCTCAACAGCAATTTCGATCTTATTATCAACCCGACTGATAATCACACGGATTGCCCCTTCCTGCTGGCCACTTTGGGCCGCATTGACAACTAAATTAATCAGCGCATCCCGAATAGCCGCTTTTCGCCACAACGGGCGAGGCAACTGCTCAGACGCAACCACCTCCAGAGTCAAGCCCTTTGCCGTTAGAATCGGCTCTGCCACCCGCCCAGCCTCTTGAACAAGATCTTGAAGATCAATCGGTTCAAAAGCCTCCTTACACTGGCGAGTAAGATCCAAAAAAGACGAAAGGTTACCATTTAGCATTACAATGTTTTCATCGATATCAGCAACAATTTCCGGCAAGGTCTGCGGAGAAACCAACAGTGTCTTTACATTGGCGCGCAAGGGTGATAAGTGATTTCGCAGTTCATGAACCAGTTGAGCGGCAGACTCTGTGATGGCAGCCTGTTGGTAAATAACCTGAAAATGGCTTTCCAGATTACGTGTAGCGCGTATGGCAAAAATAGTAATCACCAGCGCAATAGCAATACTAACAAAGCCGATGATACCAAACAGAAGAATAGCGTGGGTAATGCTAGATAGTTGCTGATCCAGATCATTCTGCAGGGTTTCGCGATCAAAGGAAAATTCCAAATACACCGGGGGTTGATCTGGCGCACTCACGTCAAAACTGTATTTAAATAACTCACCCGACTCCTCATGAAAGCGCTTACCACCATCAGCATTTAACTCCTGGTATATTGTGGCTGCACCCTTGGCTAGCGCAGTTACGACCTCTGCAGATTCCACACCTCCAACCAACTTGGGGTGTAGCTGGTAGCCCTGCTGCTTATCCTTTATTGTAATATTACGCAAGGAACTCAGCTTATCGTAAAGCCGGTGGACATCTTCGATCAGCCATGACCGGTTCTCACGAGCAACGCCCATCGCATCAGTGTCGCGCAAGCTTCCCGCCAAAGACTTGGTGACCACCATTAGCTTGTTGATAAGCAGCTCAGTCTCGGCAGTTTTTACCTGCCCATAGAGCCAGAGACTACCACCGCCAACCACAAGCAGATAGAGTGTCAATAAAAGAGCATAGGGTAACGCAACTAAGCGTGTTATGGCGAACTTAGATCGAATCAAAGGCTGCTCTCTTTTTTAATATCCTGCAACGGAGCCGTTTGCAAAACTCCCTGACAGCAAGGCGTACATGGGTTCTGATCACGGCATAAATGCGAATAATTGCAATTATCGGTTTCAAGGTAAGGTTTCCTTACCAGTTTGCTTACATTTTGAGCAATTCCCGCTTTTTTGCGTAAAGAAACCCATTACCCTATCAAAATAAGCAGCAAGAATTCTGACCTGATGCGCTCATTGTAACCACTCAGCGAGACCTTTGCACGAAACCCGAAGAGTCAGGGCTGAAGATGTGGGATAATAGGCTACAAGCAAGACAACAGACGCTGGAGATAAAATGGCCTGGAAGAATCTCACTCAACGCAGTTTGGCAGATGGCATGCTGATTGATCATGATGCTCTTAAAGAGCTGGATGCCGTTCATGAGCTAATTGATTGGTCACGCTTAGAGCAACGACTTTCAGGGATTCATTCAAAAGCACAGGGAGAAAAAGCCTGGCCTCCGCTAATGATGTTTAAAGCCCTGTTGCTGCAAAGCTGGTACAGGTTAAGTGACCCGGCAT
>CAYYRK010000154.1:0-5766 GCA_964473915.1 uncultured Pseudomonadales bacterium | reverse complement strand
CTGAATGCAGCTTAACCTCTATTTTTAACTTCGGTTACTTATGGGGGGATTACAGTGTTCATTCTTCCTATATCCCATTCACCTACAAACGCAGTTAATCCAGATGAAAGCAGTGCAGCCAAAATCGCCAGCGGATTACTCGGAAAGACCCTGGCTGCATTACTTGTCTGTGGGCTTGTTGGTTTTTCTGGGTTGCCTGATCATGACGCATTCCTCTTCTGTGATCGACACGGCACGGGATGTTTACAACGCTTGGCAAATTGCCACAGCGAATGGTTTTCCATTGGAAGGCCCGTATTTGGGTGCGGTCATACACGGCGGACCAGTATGGTTTTATGTTTTGGCCATACCGCTGATAGTGAGCTCGAACTGGGTGGTCATGAGTATCTGGGTGGGTTTGTTGACCGGTCTGAAATATGCATTGGCTTTTGCCTGTGGCAGTCGCCTAGGAAGTCGTCAATTCGGCTTGATTTGGGCCTGTCTGTTGGCTTTGCCGAACTGGACTTCGGTCAACTACCTGATTTTTTCACATACTAACCTGGTTGAAACCATGGTGCTGCTGTGTTTCTACAGTCTGATCCGTTGGCAACAGGGATCCACGCCCTGGTTTTTTGTCCTGTGCCTGGCACTGGGCGTTGGTATTCATGCGCACCCCACGGTCTACGCAGCCGGGGTGGTGGCGCTGCCTTGGGTCCTGCGGTCAGTTTGGCAACGCAAATTACCCTGGTGCTATGTTTTGATCGGCGCCCTTTTGGCGGCAATCCCACTGATTCCTTACCTGGCCAGCCAGCATTTGCATCAATGGCCTGATTTTGGGAGCAGCCGGGGATATTTTGTATCGCAGCCGCTGTGGCAAAACCTTAGGGGCTTTCTTGACGTGGCGCAGGGGGCGCTCATTGATGGCCCCGCGATTGCCCTTGGCCATGTGCTCGGTATACAGGGGGTCTGGTTTGCCTTGGCATCTTTGGCTCTTGCAGTGATACTAATCGGTGGTTTGTGCCTTGCCTTGCTTGTATCATTTCGTGACTCAGAACCCGTGGCCCGATACTTACTGGTTGCTACACTTATTTCCATTGCTTGTGTTGCATTGATTCGAGACGTTACGCCGTTTTATATGGCCCTGGTGATCTATCCGCCGTTTTATGGATTCATCGCCCGTGGCTGGAGCCAGGGCATGACGCGGTTGCGCTTACAACTCCGATGGGTTTTTATTCTTGGCGCTGTACTGTCTCTGTCCAGTTTTGCTGTAGCGACCCTGCAGATGGGCAGGGAGGGGCATCTTTTTGTCCCGGCGAAGTCTTTGGGCGATATTCGCACACATGCCGTGGATGAATTTGATTATGCAATGTACTACCCGGCCTGGGACCGGGAGAAGCTAGGTGAGTTAATTTGTGCGCAGGAACAGCCAGTCTTTTTCCATGGCATTGCTAGCTTGATTCTGGAGCAGAGCTATGCCCTTGAAGCGAGAATGCGCTGCGACCATCAGCAGATTAACATCGGCGGACAAGGTCCCGGACGCCATATTATCGGTATCAGCCACCATGACCCATCGCATCTAAATATTGCTGCGGGCCTCGCAATGGGGTCGTTGCAACTGTTTGAAATTTCCCAGGTGATTGAACCGCACTTACCCTTGCCCGTACCTGTTGGGGACGTCTATCCACCTCGGCCTTATCTTTCGTCTAATGAGCAAGTTTTCACATCTCAATTTACTGCCCGTGCTTCTGAAATACTCGTTATCACCAATCTCTATCATTTCTGGATGCCTTTTTCGTTCACCGTTTCGCGCAATGGTCAGGCCATGGACCCCATTTTTCAAAATGGTATAAACGCTTATTTTCGTTGTGACCAGTGCGCTGCCGAATCTATACAAAACTGGTCTGTTACAATTAGCGCTCCGAACCCCGAATGGGTGGAGCTAGTCACTTTTACACCTACGCCAGCCACACCATGACTGATATAAAACTACAGCCCGTCCTCGCCAATTAGCAAACCCTCTTTTAATTAGTGACATACTTATTAGTCAACTACCTCACCCGTTAATCTTTGTTTTTGAGAAGCAGGATTAGCCTTGATATCTCGCCCGTGTGGTTTATTATTTCTCAGAATATAAACGGGTCTGGATTTCTGTTCTTCGTATACTTTACCCAAATAGATCGAAATCACTCCCATTGAAAGTAAAATCATCCCACCCAATAGAACTTGGACTGCGATTACAGTCGTAAAACCAGTCACTGCATTAGAAAAAATATAATTGTATACTGTTTGCAGCAACAGTAAAAAGCCAAGCCCGGCTGTTAAGAACCCTACATAAGCTACCATTTTCAGAGGAAACGAGGAAAATGAAAAAATATTAGTTAACGTATAATTAATAAGTGATAGTTTACTCCATTTGGTCTCACCATAAAGTCGCTCGGCCACTTCAAAGTCGATATCACATACTTCGAATCCAGTCCAGGCCGTTAGTCCTCTGAAAAATCGATTCTTCTCTGGCAAAGAAAGAATAACATCCGCTACTTGACGATCAATCAACTTAAAATCACTGGCACCCTCAAAGTCAGACCCTATTGACCTAGATATTATAAAATTAAATATTTTTGAGGACGTTTTATAAAAAAAATGCTCTTCGCCCCTATTCGATTTTTTGGCGTTGACGATATCGAAGCCTTCTTCCCATTTATCAAGCATCCTGGGGATTATTTCTGGCGGATGCTGTAAGTCCGCATCAATAAAAATGATACAATCCCCCGTGCTTAATTCAAGACCAGCTAGTAGCGCCGCTTCCTTGCCAAAATTTCTAGAAAAGTCACCCACAACTAAATTGGTATAATCTATCGACAACTTTTTCAGGCAATCTCTGGTACTGTCCGTCGAACCGTCATTAATGACAACCAGCTCAAATGAACAGTCTAACTGCCCGAAAACTTGACTTATTTCTTTCAAAGCCTTTGGTATCATCAATTCCTCATTATAGGCAGGAATTACAATTGAAACGCTAAATGGCGCTGTCATGAACCTCTCCTTGGAGTAAAAATAAATCTAAGTAAAATATAAGTTTCTAGGACGAGAAATACTTCAGCTACGATCTTACTCAGTAATATATTGTTCTGTATCACATGCATACAGTAGGAAACAACCAACGGAGAAAACAATATATTAAAAACCGTCACCATCAGATAGCCAAAACCCTGATCTGATATATTTGGAGTGCCATCTGTCGGTGCATTACTATTTTTAAATGAATAAAATTTATGACCAAAGAAACCAACAAAAGCGCCAATGGATCTCGATATTACTTGAGATACCTCGATACTGAAATTTAGCATTTCGAAACAAATATAAAAACAGGCTAAATCGATACAAAATAATCCACCGCCCGTTAATAGATACCGGGCCATACTGTGCTGGGTAAGCTGACGTATAATCTCAACCATTTGGCTAATTCTCAGTACAAATTTCAGGCTGGATTAATGCGGCAGTTTTTTTTCTATGAAAAATCATCAAAATGAATAATGTTAACAGTGAAAATATCGATAACAGGTGCCTTCTCCTCTCAACGACCGAAGGGCTCCATTGAATGAGCGCTCTGGAAAGCCCTGCCCGCACTCGGCGTCAGCCGCATCGCAATCCCCTAGAAACCCTTCGGCTAGGAACCTCTCCTTAAAAGTTAGATAGGTATACGGATCATTTCTGATTTCTTGTGGCAATGCGACTGCATCAAAATAGGTCGCTTTAAATAGCACCGCTGCCAAAAGGTATATAGAACTCAATCCCAACCCAAGCAGCGACACTTGGAAATACACACGATACCTTTGTCTCCAAACGACCATTGGAAACCAGTATGGACAGCACCGAGAAACAGATCAAAACAACCAACGCACTAATGATGTGCGCAAGTACCGCTAATCCGATGGCAAAAGTAGCTGCGACATTAATCGAGCTATTGTTTGCGCTAGGCCTAAATAATGACCCAAACAAGAAGCCATGGGTTGTATAGCCTACCGATGCCCAGGAAAAACCCTGGAATTATAGTGCAACATCACTGCTGTCCCGTTAACTGGTACCCTAATCCCCAGATAGAAAACTCTGAAGAAAGCCTTGGCTGTTTAATGATTAGCGACAAAACAGATTATCACCCAATGGGGTGCACAACTTAAGGCTTACGATCATTCTACCCTACAAACTTGATACAACGAATGATTTGCTGAGCTCCCGCGCAGGTTTATTGACCATTGTGCTTAATTAATGGAATCTTTACAGCGTTGACGAATCTTTATCCGAGGATTTGAGTTTTGTGCAAGAGTCTTAAAGTGGTGATATTATGGTATCGTGTGGTTTGTTTCAACGGAATAAATCAGGGGGGGCGTTTTTTTAACCCTATGTCGGCGCTTAGCACCTTAATTTCCCATCATAAGGTTAAACCACCGGCTTTAGCTGTGATATTCTACTGAAGCAGCTGGACAATAGATACGGTAGTCACACGGGATACCAAATAGAGTGACACTTTATATGGGTTACGAGGTATCGCTACAAGGTGTCGAGAATAGACTTAGCGGAGAACGGGTACGCGAACTTGTTAGGTAGGCCTGTGACGCATTTGACATTCGGATTTTGCGAGGTGTTGTTAACAAAGACCATGTGCATATACTGGTAAGTTGCCCGCCGACAATGGCGCGAGCGAAATTATGAGACGGATTAAGGGCCGCACGTCGAGCAAGCTATTTGAAGAGTTTTCTCATGTGAAGAAAAAGTAATGGGGTAAGTATTTTTGGCCCTGGGGCTATTTTTACGCCACAGTTGGTCAAATGACAGAAGCGATGATCAAGGAATATTTTGAATATCATTTTGAGTCGAATTCAGATGATGATTTTAAAATGGAGCCTGATTAAGACGTGTCGTTTAACCAGTGGTTATTTAGTTCCAGGCAAGGAAAAAATGCGCGATTGAGCACATTTTTAACGCAGCATGGGGGCGAATAGCTCTCGTGTAAAGGTCTCTTTTTAATATATATTTATAATACTGGAGTATAGGAAGTGATGGTGTGGTTGTTTAATAAAGAGTTAAAGAATGTCGTAGTGGTGCTGGGGGTTTTAATGATGGTATCCGGATGCGCGACTTCCAGTTATAAAACGGCGGAAGAAATAGTGGCTAGCAGGGCTCAGGAATATCAAAATGCGTTGTTAACAGCAAATTATGAGCAAGCCTATCAGTATCTGTCACCTGGTTATAGGGAGACTGCGAGCTATAAAGTCTATCTGGCGGGCAAGGGCGGTGCAATTAAACGGGAGGCCGCATCAGTCAAGTCCGTCAGTTGTGAAGGTCGTGTATGCGATGTAAAAATCAATCTTATATATAGATATGCAGGACGTGCCTCGATACATATACCAAAATCAGCTGAACCTATGCAGCGTGTTTTTCAGGAAAAATGGATTGAAGCTGATGGCGTATGGTGGTTGTACCTCGAAAAATAAAATAACCCAATGACGTCAGGTGGCGTGATCAATCAAAAAATGTCTAATTAGGGTAGCTATATTGTGATGCTGCTTTTATCCTCGCTGCTTCTGGTTGTCGGTCTTGGTTTTTATCGAAGGGCCAATACAGCCTGGTTCTTCCGACTTACCCATACTCTGGTGACGATCACTTTTCTGTTTGTCACCGCCAGTTATCTGCTTGCTGACTATTTTACTGGCAACGGCATAGATGAATCTGTTGCGTATCACCTGGAGTATGGCCTTGAGGGTGCGGGTTTTGGTGAGTACGCAATGC
>CAYYRK010000153.1:0-5766 GCA_964473915.1 uncultured Pseudomonadales bacterium | reverse complement strand
GGAGAGGTACTACTCAAGTCTATCTATGCCCGTTATGCCCGAACACTCGCCACTACCTTTGCCGCTGGTGTACCCCTGGTGGAGGCTCTGGAGTCTACCGCTGGAGCCTGCGGTAACGTGGTTTACTATAATGCGGTTATGCGCATTCAAGAGGAAGTTTCCACCGGCCAGCAACTTAATTTTGCCATGCGCGGCACCGGCGTTTTCCCTAACATGCTGGTACAGATGGCTTCGATTGGCGAGGAATCTGGCGCTCTGGATGAGATGCTGGACAAAGCCGCAAGTTATTATGAAGAGGAGGTGGATAACGCAGTAGATAATATGACCGCCCTGATGGAACCGATCATCATGTCGGTTTTGGGTGTTATTATTGGCGGCCTGATTATTGCGATGTATCTGCCCATATTCAAAATGGGAGCGGTTGTCTAGAAAAATTAAGGCAACAACGACTCAGCGACTTCATCAATCATTCACAAACACTTCAACCGGTAAAAACCCACGCTAATGCTAGCTTTAGACTACCTATCCAGTAACCTTTGGACTCTGACATTCGTTTGCACCATTCTTGGACTGTCCATCGGCAGCTTTCTCAATGTGATGGTCTACCGCATCCCCATTATGCTGGAAAAACAATGGCTGGCACAGGCGCGGGAGATACTAACCGCTGAAAACAAAACCTCAGAAGCAACCCCGCCAGCTTCGTCTATAACAGAAAAAACATTTAATCTTGTTTACCCCAACTCCCATTGCCCCCATTGCGAAACAGCGATCAAACCCTGGCACAACATTCCAGTAATCAGTTATCTGCTGCTAGGCGGCAAGTGCGCAAAATGTGCCCACCCCATTTCAAAACGCTACCCTCTGGTAGAGGTGGTAACCGCAATTCTCACTATTCTAGTAGTGTGGCAGTTTGGATTTACCCTGCAGTCTGCTGCCCTGCTGGTGTTTAGCTGGGCTCTGATAACACTAACCCTGATCGATTTTGATCATCAACTGCTGCCAGACAACATTACGTTACCGCTATTGTGGGCCGGTTTGATCGTTAACAGCAGTGGCTTGATCGTCACACTGCCAGACGCCCTTTGGGGTGCGGTGGCGGGCTACCTGTCACTCTGGTCAGTTTACTGGCTCTTCAAGCTTATAACGGGCAAGGAGGGGATGGGTTACGGTGATTTTAAACTACTCGCTGCACTGGGTGCCTGGCTGGGCTGGCAAACCCTGCCGTTAATTATCATGCTCTCATCACTGGTGGGTGCTGCGGTAGGGCTAGGGCTGATATTATTGCGCGGACAGGACAAAAACACACCTATTCCATTCGGCCCCTATCTCGCAATTGCCGGGTGGATTGCAGCACTTTGGGGTGAATCCATAATAGTTGCATATAGCCATTACCTGGGGTAAATACAGATGTTCAAACTAGGCTTAACCGGAGGAATTGGTAGTGGCAAAAGCGTTGCCTCGGACTATTTTGCTAAGCTGGGAATCAAAATTGTCGATACCGATATCGTGGCACGCCAGGTAGTGGAGCCTGGCACAATAGCTCTGGATGAAATCACGGCTCATTTTGGCACAGATATTATTCAGGCTGATGGCGCCCTGAACCGCACTGCCCTGCGCGCCCGGGTATTTGCCGACAAAAAGGAGCGAGAATGGCTGGAGTCGCTACTGCACCCACTGATTCGCAAAACAACGCTGCAGGAGCTGGAGTCCGCCGACTCTGCCTATGTAATCCTGGTATCTCCCCTGCTGATTGAATCAGGCCGGCATCAGCTCGCTGACCGAATATTGGTTATCGACTCACCCGAGTCGCTACAACTAAGCCGCGCTCAGCTAAGGGATAATAACGACGAAGGTCAGATCAAAGCCATTATGAAAACACAGTTTAGCCGCCAAGAACGACTCGCTCAGGCCGATGATGTGGTTATCAACGATGCAGATATTCCCTCTCTGCAGCGCCAACTGGATCTTTTACACGCTCAGTACCTGGCGCTTGCAACCGCAAAGGAAAACAGAAACTGATGAAGGTTCCCTGCCCTACCTGTACGAAAACACTGGCGTGGTCAAAGGACAACCCATTTAGGCCCTTTTGTTCAGAACGGTGCAAACTGATCGACCTGGGCGCGTGGGCTGCCGAAGAACACAGCATTCCGGGAGAATCCGAGGATGAGCCCGGCATACCTTTTGACTTCAACCCACCCGATGAGACTCACTATTAGCGATCAATGTTCTCGAGTCTGGCGTAACTCAACCCCCTCCCAACGCTCCTCAGCCAGGGACAGGTTAGCTCGCGTTGGCGCCAGATAGGTCAGATAGCCACCGCCATCCAGGGCCAAATAATCATGGGCCTTTCTGCGAAACTCCTCCAGCCTCTTGGTGTCGTCACACTCCACCCAGCGAGCCGTATAGATGTTAACCGGCTCATAGCTACACTCCACCCGGTACTCCTCTTTAAGTCGATGCGCCACCACCTCGAACTGCAACACCCCAACCGCCCCAAGTACAATGTCATTACTGCGCAGCGGCATAAACACCTGCGTTGACCCCTCTTCCGATAACTGGGTAAGACCCTTTTGCAGCTGCTTCATTTTCAAGGGGTCTTTGAGGCGAACACGCCGGAACAGTTCAGGCGCAAAATGGGGAATGCCCGTATACTGAAGCTCCTCACCACTGGTAAAAGTATCGCCAATCTGGATTGTGCCATGGTTATGCAAACCCAGAATATCGCCCGACCAGGCTTCATCCACGTGTGAACGCTCACCGGCAAAAAATGTAACCGCATCGGAAATACGAACCTCTTTACCGATACGCACATGGCGCATCTTCATCCCCTTGTTATACTGGCCTGAGCAAACTCTTAAAAAGGCGATACGGTCACGATGCTTAGGGTCCATATTCGCCTGTATCTTGAAAACAAAGCCAGAAAATTTATCCTCCCTGGCGTCAACCTGTCGTTGCTTTGTTTCTCTTGACAGGGGCGCCGGCGCCCACTTGACGAAGCCATCGAGCATCTCCCTAACTCCAAAGTTACCCAAGGCTGTACCAAAAAATACAGGGGTCAACCGTCCAGAAAGATAAGCCTCATGATCAAAGGCGTGGCTAGCACCGCGAACCAGCTCTATTTCGTCGCGCAACTCCTCCACCAGATCGCCCAGAAAGGTCTCTGCCTCAGCGCTATCGAGGCCTTTGATCTGCCGATCCTCCTGAATTTGATGACCCTGCCCCTGGGCGTAGAGATGAAGGGTATCTGTAATCAGGTTATAAACACCTTTGAACTGCTTACCCATACCAATAGGCCAGGTCACCGGAGCACATTGAATATTCAGAACCTTTTCTACCTCATCCAACAGATCGATGGGATCCTGAATATCTCGATCCATCTTATTCATAAAGGTCAGTATGGGGGTGTCTCGTAACCGACACACCTCCATCAGCTTAATGGTTCGCGCCTCAACCCCTTTAGCCCCGTCGATAACCATCAATACCGAATCAACCGCTGTCAGTGTTCGGTAGGTATCCTCCGAAAAATCTTCGTGTCCCGGTGTGTCCAACAGATTAACGATACAATCATCATAGGGAAACTGCATAACTGATGATGTTACAGATATCCCTCTCTGTTTCTCCATCTCCATCCAGTCAGAGGTGGCGTGACGTCCAGATTTTCGTCCCTTGACCGTTCCCGCAACCTGAATGGCATTACCAAATAATAGTAATTTCTCAGTAATAGTGGTTTTCCCTGCATCCGGGTGAGAGATGATAGCGAACGTTCTTCGCTTATTGATTTCATTGATAAAGTTACTATCTGACACTACCTCTAACTCCTATTATGTACACAAATATGTACACATTTATAAATCTACCTTATGAACTATGAACCACGAATACACAACATTATAACCTAAAAACAACTTGACACGATACCCTAAATATTACAATACTTAATAACCTAAATTAAGCATTACGCAAAAACCTAAATATCGAGGGGACATGGTTGCACCATCTGAGAAGCTAGCACAATCACTGGACGTACTAAAAAAGTTACAGGATAACGGAATAGTTGCGATCCGTACCAGTAGCATGACCCGTACACATCGTGAGCGATTGCTAAAAAACGGCTTTATCCAGGAAGTCATGAAAGGCTGGTATATCCCTACCCGCCCAGATGAACAGGCTGGAGAAAGCACCGCCTGGTACACTTCTTTCTGGCACTTTGCTGCTGATTACCTTAATTATCGTTTTGGTGATGAATGGTGCCTTTCCCCTGAACAGTCAATTAATCTGCATACTGGTAACTGGACTATCCCGCGCCAGCTACTGGTTCGCTCACCAAAAGGTGGCAATAAACCAACCAACCTCCTACATGATACATCTATCTTTGATCTGCGGCTGAATATACCAGACAAACTCAGAAATATTGAAACAAAAGATAACTTGCGCATTATGAGCCTTCCCTCGGCTCTAATCGCTTGCTCACCTAACCAATATATAAATAGTCCTATTGAGACCCGTTCTGCCCTTTCCACTGTTTCCGATGCTTCTGATATTTTACGCCTGTTATTGGAAGGAAATCACAGCACCGTGGCCGGACGATTGGCCGGTGCTTTTCGTAATATTGGTCGAACCAAAATTGCCGATATGATCCTTGAAACTATGAAAAGCGCTGGATATACAGTCAATGAAGCTGACCCGTTCAAAGATAAAGCGGCAATAAGTTTTAGCCGCCGCGAAGTCTCGCCCCATGTAAACCGATTAAAAATAATGTGGGAGGCATTCAGAGAGCCTATTATAGCCAACTTCCCTACTCCACCTGGAGCAGTGACGGACACAGAGGCCTATCTGAACAGGTTGGATGATATCTTTGTCACCGATGCTTACCACTCTTTATCTATTGAGGGTTACCGCGTTAGCGAAGCGCTAATTGAACGCGTGCGTGGGGGCAACTGGAACCCAGATAGAGACGAAGACCGCGAGCATCGCAATGCGCTGGCTGCACGAGGCTACTGGCAGGCCTTTCAAGCCGTAAAAGAGAGCATTAAAAAAAATCTGGAAGGAGATAATGCTGGCCATGTCGTTGAGGATGATCACCACACATGGTATCGAGAGCTATTTGGGGCAGCAGTTGTGGCCGGTATTATTCAAGCTACCGATCTTGCTGGTTATCGTAATCACCCGGTCTATATTCGTAAATCCAAACACACGCCGCCTAACTGGGAGTCTGTACGAGAATTAATGGCCGCCCTCTTCAAGCTTTTGGAAAGCGAAGAAAACCCAGCCGTGCGCGTTGTTCTTGGCCATTTTATCTTTGTCTATATTCATCCCTACATGGATGGAAATGGACGCATGGGACGTTTTCTAATGAATGCCATGCTGGCTTCTGGTGGATATTCATGGACTGTTATTCCCGTAGAAAAACGGGATGAATATATGAGCACATTAGAAACGGCCAGCGTTAATCAGGATATTGTGCCATTCACTCAATTTCTGACTGAACTTATTAATAACCAAAAAACCAACACTGGCCGTTAACACCGCTTCAAATCATGCCAATACAAGCCTAACTCATGACACTTGCTTTACCATCCTTGTTACCAATAACAGTTGTTTCTTGCAAGAAACAACGTAGTCTCCAAAATACAGAGCGTAATGCTCTAAAAACAAGATAAGTTGCGGCTTTAGCCCTTGTGACTGACTAGACGCAAGGGCAGCTTTTGGAATAACAGACCAGCTAAATCTGCTTATCGAGTGGTATTCCAACAAGCCCTGGTATAT
>CAYYRK010000152.1:0-5830 GCA_964473915.1 uncultured Pseudomonadales bacterium | reverse complement strand
TGGCAACAAAAACCACACCCGAGATAATCATGATTCCGCCGATAGCCTGGTAAAGACCAAAAGCTTCATCCAGAATCATCACTGCGAGGGTGATCGTGATTATTGGGCCGCTGGTGCTTATAATTGAGACCCTTGATGCACCAAGACGGTTAACCCCTTCAGCCATAAATATAAGGGGTAAAAAAGTTGAAAAAATCGCCATCACTAAGATCAGGCCATACACTGTTAGTGATTGCACAAAAAAGCCCAAACCGTGTGCATAAAAAACATGTAAAAACGTGATTAGCGTTGAGCCTATCATCGCATATGCGGTAAAGCGAATTGAACCATGGCGCTGAATCGGCTTTACGCTGGCCACGGTATAGATCGCGAAGACAACTGCAGCGGCCAGGACTAATCCTGAGCCGTACATCATATCCGGTGTCATGTTGGGGACCTGATCAAAGAACACCACCATTACGCCCAGATAGCAAACCATTAAGGCCATAATGATCTGGCGGCTAATCTCTTCGGGTCGAAAATAAAAGCTCAGTAGCACCACGAAGGTTGGATACAGGAAAAGAATTAAGCGCTCCAAACCCGCAGGGATGTATGCCAATGCGGAAAAATCCAATATTGCAGACACATAAAAACCCGCCATGCCCAGAATGATAAAGGTGAACAGATCCTGGCGCACAAATTTAGTTTTTTTATTGTGCTTCTGGGTGGCATAAAGCAAGAGCAGAAAAAAAGGCAGGGCGAAAACGAATCGTAATGCGAGGATGCTGATCGCGTCTATGCCTGGCTCAGTTAAATAGATAAGTTTGACCAATATCGCCTTGAGGGATAATCCCACTGTTCCTAGCAAAACGAATAACACGCCTGATATCGTGGGTTTTGTTTTTATCTGTTTAACCGCAGCGAGCATGAAACGTTCCTGGTAGGTCTGTGGGGGAATCACGCCAAAATGAAGAAGCCGAGAATATATATCCGGCCTTTTTGACGTTTGATATAAGATGTTTTTTTATATAAGAGATTTCGTGTCTGAGCCGGTTTTAGAGATCATTGTAGGTAGCCCAGCTATTTAAGCTGGCACATGCTGCACCATGTATCTGTTACTTGTCAAGGCGGTAACGCCCCCGTGTAGGAAGCAGGTAAATCGCCTGCTCTGCAGTACATGTTTAGCTACCAATCCAAACACTATTACTCCACACAAAGTAATAGTGTTTGATGGTATCGCCATTTGCTTGTAATCTCATGGGATTGTTTAGCCCAGATAATTCATAAACCATCTGTTGATGAAAACAGAGCTATGTATTTTCTAACAGGCTGTTGTAAAACATAAGCGAGGCAGGCGATTTAAGGCAAAAAACAGGTAAAAAAAGCGGGATTTATAGATGATAAATGAGTATTTATAGCCTGCGTTAACGCCGGAACAGTCACGTAGATTACAGCCCGCCAGGTTAAACTAATCAGGAGAAAACAGAGCTATGCGCCAAGTGATGATCGCTGGGGTTGGTATGACCCAATTTGGAAAACACCTTGATACCTCCATTCGAAATATGGCTACCCAGGCGGTCAATGAGGCCATGAAGGACGCAGGGGTTGAGCCGAAGGAGGTGGGTATTATTTTCTTTGCTAATGCCGCCGCCGGTCTGTTAACTGGTCAGGAGATGATTTGCGGCCAGGTAGCCTTGCGCAACACCCCGCTCATGGGTAAACCCATAATTAATGTTGAAAATGCCTGTGCTTCAGCCTCCACCGCAGCCTATTTGGCGTGGTTATCCGTAGCTTCAGGTCAAACCGAAGTGGCCATTGCGATCGGTGCTGAAAAAATGTCTCATCAAGAAAAGATGGCACCTTTTCGAGCGCTCATATCTGCTATGGATCTTGAGCAGATAAGAGAGGAAACCGGCACCGATGATCCCTTGACCGAAGGGATGGCTCCGGGCCGATCCGGCTTTATGGATATTTATGCGGCTAAAGCGCGGAGATATATGGCAGCATCGGGCGCTACCGTTGAAGATTTTGCTCAGGTGGCAGTCAAGGATTCCCGATTTGCTTCAATGAATCCCAAAGCCCAGTTTCAGCGAGAGCTGACCGTACAAGAGGTTCTCAACAGTAAAAAGATTGTTGACCCCCTGACCATTGCGATGTGCTCACCGATTGGTGATGGCTCCGCAGCTTTAGTCTTTTGCTCAGAGGAGTATGCCAAACGCAAAGGTTGTGATGCGGTACAGGTTCGTACCATTACCCTGGTATCCGGGATTCCGGGAGGGCCCAGTTGTAATCAGCGAGCAACGGAGATTGCCTACGAGGCAGCCGGTATTGGCCCCAGGGAGGTCAGCGTAGCTGAACTGCATGATGCAGCAGCTCCTGCTGAGATGTTCTATATTGAAGAGCTTGGGCTTTGTGGTGCAGGGGAGGGACCTCAGATGATTCGTACCGGGCAGACAGACCTGGGAGGGCGTATACCTTGCAATACCAGCGGCGGATTGGTCGCCAAGGGGCATCCGGTTGGGGCGACCGGATGTGCCCAAATTATTGAGCTCGTGGAGCAGCTGCGTGGTCGCGCCGGTAAGCGTCAGGTGGAGGGCGCAAAGGTAGGTTTGGCGCAAAATGGTGGAGGCTGGCTGGTGGACGATACCGCCGCGACAACACTCACTATTTTGTCCCGATAGTGCTGGCCCGCATTCAGTGGGGCTATTCATGGAAGCCTGCTGAATTAATCAGCCTTTACAGGGTTTCATAGGAGCCCCTTCAGCTACTACTTCTAGCACAGTAGCTGAAGGGGGTTGAAGGCTTTAAAAAAATGACTGACCGGTTTCCGCCATTTTGCGCAGACCCTCTGGCACTTTGTAAAGCCCACCCAGATGCGCATATTGATCGGCCATCTGGCAAAATTTATCTGCACCGATGCTGTCTATATAGCGTAGAGCCCCACCACGGAATCTTGGAAAGCCGATCCCTAGAATTTGAGCCATATCTGCTTCTGCTGCACTGGCCACAATGCCCTCCTCAATACAGCGTGCTGTTTCCAGGCACATGGGGATCATCATTCTGGCGATGATTTCATCATCAGAAAACTCCTTATGAACCTTGCTTACTTGATTGATATAGCTCTGGATCTCTTTATTGTAGGTGCGAGTTGGTCGGCCCTTCTCATCTGCCTCGTAATGAAAGTAGCCTTTGCCATTTTTCTGGCCAAAACGCCCATCTTTATAGAGCAGGTCCAGAATGGATTGCTCCTCAAAGAGGAACCGGTCGGGAAAACCTGCTGCCATCACATCAACACAGTGATGACAGGTATCCATCCCTACTACATCCTGCAGATATGCAGGGCCCATTGGCCAGCCGAAGGCCTCCATTACTTTGTCGATCTGACGAAAATCTGCCCCATCACGTATCAGTAGGTTAAACCCAAGTAGATAGGGGAACAGTACCCGATTAACCAGAAAGCCCGGGCAATCATTCACCACGATAGGTGTTTTACCCATTCTGGTTGCGTAGGAGACGACGGTTGCAATGGTTTCATCACTGGTTTTTTCACCCCGAATGACCTCTACCAGCTGCATAACCGGCACTGGGTTAAAAAAGTGCATACCACAAAAACGCTCCGGTTTTTCCAATGCTGTGGCCAAATGATTAATTGAGATGGTGGAGGTGTTAGAGGTGATAATGGCGTTGTCATGCACAATGGTTTCCACCTCTGCCAGCACTGCCTGCTTGATATTGGGGTTTTCTACCACTGCTTCGACAACCATATCAACCTCGCTAATGTCAGCCAGATTGAGTGTAGGCTTTATATTAGAAAGAATTTTTTCCCTGCCGATGGCGTCTAGTTGTCCCCGCTTAACTCTCTTATTGAGCTGCTTGGTGGCCTCGTTAATACCCAGTTCCAATGCGTCATCTGCAATATCTCGCATTACCACGGGTACGCCTTTAAGCGCTGACTGATAGGATATGCCTCCGCCCATAATTCCGGCCCCTAACACGGCCCCCTGCTTTACGGGCTGCGCGATCTTGGCAGCATTAACGGCAATCTTCTTTAAAGCCTGGCCATTAAGGAACAGACCGACCAGGCTTGCCCGGACATCTGTTTTTACAATTTTAGCAAGGAATTTGGCTTCCACTTCCAGTGCCTGATCACGGGCCATGCCCGCAGCCTCTTCAAGTGCCGCAGCTACTGCTACAGGTGCTGGATGATGGGGGCCGGCCTTGGTTGCAACTGCTGTTTTGGCGGTTTCAAAAAAAGTGGTTAGCGCCTCTGGAGACAACGGCAGCGCGCTTTTCTTCTCTACCCGGCGACTCTGATAATCTAGCTTGCCTGAGTTGCACTGGGTTAGTATCTCCTGAGCAGATTCACGTAATACCTGTGCGCTCACCAGGCTATCCACCGCGCCCTCGCTGAGCGCAGCATCTCCGCGCCTGGGTGCGCCGGTGGTTATCCACTGCAACGCATTTTCAATGCCGATAACTCTGGGCAACCTTACTGTGCCACCAAAACCTGGCATAATACCTAGAGTAACCTCTGGAAGCCCCACTCTGACGCCCTCGGCGGCCACGCGGTAATCTGCTGCCAGGGCCAACTCAAGGCCGCCCCCAAAGGCATCACCATTAATAGCCGCTACCGTTGGCATAGGCAGATCTTCAAGCGCATTGAATACCTTGTTACTCTGCGCCATTTTCTCTAAAACCTGCGCTGTTGGAGCGCCGAACAGTGTGTTGAATTCGGTAATATCTGCCCCTGCAGCAAACCCTTTTTTACCACTACTAATGATCAATCCGGTTTCAATTCCACTTTGTGCGACCGCTTTAACGGCTTCTCCCAGCTCGGCAATAATTGCTTGACTTAATATGTTGACCTTGCTGTCCTTGACATCGAAAATTAACTCGAGAAACCCTGTTTCGAGTTGTTCTACTTTGAAAAAATTACCTTGAAATATCATGGGCCACTCCACCTTCTGCTCTATTATGTCATTGTCTGATAACTGCCGACTCTGTGTTGACCAGGTTGGCTTTATATGTTGCTGCGTTATGGATGTTTCGAGTTGAATTAAAGCATCGCACTTTGTTCGATCTTGGGGGTTATGTCAATCTGACTTCAACCCGGATGAATCTGCTGAACGCGAAAAAAACGAATCGATAGCCTGTGCGACCTTTTATAATTCAATTGAGGGTTGCGGGCTCAAAGTTCTTGTAGGGCTTTTAGCACCCTGGCGATCTGTGCCACCGATTCCTCTTCACCTCTTTCAAGCCAATAAAGCGTGGTGGCATTCGAGCGCTGTTCCACGGCCAGCCAGTCATGGGGCAGTTCAGCAAGAATCTCTTCCAGGTGGTCTAGCTCAGGATCATTGAGGGGTTTAAACAGTGGGCGGGTTACAGTGTCAGTGCTGCTTTGCCAAGCCGATTGCTGCTCAGTGTGATCGGCATTTTTGTTATAGTATTTCCAGAGATCTTTGGCCTTTTCACCGCGATGCCGGGACAGGCTGTAGGCTGTGCAACTGATGGGCTCCAGGATACCCTTGAAGTCCAGTTTTACCAGTTGAACCCGCAGGCCACTGGCCTGTGCAGCCCTGCGTAACTGCATCTGCCGCTTCTCCCGCGCAGTGGGAAGTATCCACATCATGGAGCCAATAATCAATGTGATGGCCAACACTATAATCAGTAATGACACGCAGATAACCTTTTAATTAAGTGAAGTTGAATACTCTCATCAATATGCCAGTTATCATACCCTGATCGATTGCTCTATACTATTTCGTATTGAGGTATAACGATGCAGGCCACAAGGCAATGTTAAAGGAGCCAATAAAATGATCAGTTACAAACATATTCTTGCAGCGGTTGA
>CAYYRK010000151.1:0-5835 GCA_964473915.1 uncultured Pseudomonadales bacterium | reverse complement strand
CTCGCGGCATCTCCCGGTAGTCAGTATAAGAAATATTTTAAAGATTAAACGCCTGACAGGGATGAGTTGTGACAGCTGTTGTATATCTAAGATATAAGGTGCGCTAACAGCAGAATAGAAGTATGGGAAATCCGCATAAATGCGGGCTGAAGTCATTAAATTAGAAAAAAAGTGAGGATATATAGATGAGCGAAGAGACTAGCAGTAATGTATTTCTGAGGAAATTTATATTGTATTCCGTAGTGATCCTTTTCTTGCTCAGCCTGGGAGCGGTCTATCTGTCAGCACATTTTGATGATACGGAGGAGGGCATCCTGCAACTGCATGGCTGGGTTGAGGGCACCGATGTAACCCTTAGCGCAAAGGTTGCTGGACAGCTTATCAATGTATCTGTGGAGGAGGGTGATCCAGTAGCAATTGGACAGCAGGTTTTTGAGATAGATTCCGGGCAGATCAAAGCGCAATATAGCGGTGCTGAAGCAGCGGTTGAACGAGCAAAACGTTCAATAACCCAAGCAATTAATAATCTTGATGTCGTTAAAAGTAGTCTGGAAGGTGCGCGTATATCACTCAAGCTGACCAAGCAGAAATCAGCTGCAGTTATTGAAAAGGGTGAGGCAGCGGTACAGGCAGCCAAGGCTAATTATGTAGAGGTGACAGCATTGTACTCAAGAGCGGAAAAAGATTATGTCCGGTCCGGGCCCTTGTTGAAGAATAATACTATCTCACAGAGCGTTTTTGATGCAGTAGAGGAGTCCTATTTCTCAAGAAAAGCGATGGTTGATCGGGTTTCCCGAGAGGTTGAATTGAGCAAAGCGGAAAAAAGATTGGCGATGACGACTCTGGCTGAAATTGAACTGCAGAAAAACAGGGTTTCCACGCTGGAGAAGCAGGTTACAGCAGCAGAGATCTCTGTTTCCATTGCCGAGGCCGAGTCTGTCACTGTTTCTGCAAAGAGAGATGAAATCAGGGAGGATCTTAACGATACTGCTGAGAACAGTCCGATAGCGGGTACTGTTATTGATAAGCTGGCGGAGGCGGGAGAATACGTGGTTAAGGGGTCCCCTGTTGCTGTCGTAGTAGACTTGCAAAAGCTCTATATTAAAACCTATGTAGAGCAGACCCAGGTCGGGATGATTAAAATTGGAGACGTTGCTGAAATAAAAGTGGACTCTTTCCCCAACCGATCCTTTTCTGGGCAGATATACTTTATTGCACCACAGGCAGAGTTTACCCCGCGCAATATTCAGATGAATGAGCATCGATCTACCATGGTTTATAAGGTCAAGGTTCGTGTTGATAACCCTGAAGGCCTGATAAAGCCAGGGCTTCCCGCAGATGTTAAGCTTGATGCGACTAGGTCAGTTTCATGAATTCTGGTGAAACACCAGCTGCACTGTTGAAAATTGAAGCACTTCATAAGCGTTATAAAAGTGTACATGCAGTTAATGACCTAAATATCACTGTGCAACCCGGAGAAATTTTTGGTCTGGTTGGGGCTGACGGTGCAGGTAAAACAACTATTTTACAGATGATCTGCGGCATTGTGGCTTCAACATCGGGTAGTATCAGCGTGGCGGGCCACGATGTTGATCGTGAGCCGGTGGCGATTCGTGAACAGTTGGGTTATATGTCACAGGATTTCTCCCTGTATCTAGATATGAGTGTTGAGGAGAATATCGACTATATGGCGAGCCTTCGCTGTTTATCAGCGGATGTGGTGCGTGAAGAAAAAGAACGACTGCTACATTTTGCAAGAATGGCAGATTTTCGGGATCGCAGAGCTGGGGCTCTGTCGGGCGGGATGAAAAAGAAGTTGGCTCTGTGTTGTGCTCTGATTCATCGCCCTAAGCTATTGCTATTGGATGAGCCAACTACCGCCGTAGACCCGGTTTCTCGCGGAGAGTTATGGCGAATTCTCTATGAATTCATCATGCAGGGGGTCTCTGTCATTATAGCCACCCCTGACATGGATGAAGCTGAACGTTGTCATCGGGTAGCGTTGCTGCAGCACGGTAAATTAATTACCTGCGATACACCAGAGAATCTCAAAGCACGTATTGGCAAAAAGGTGTGCTCGTTTACCAGTAACTCTACGAACAAAGCACGTCGAATCATTGTTCGTGAATTGGGCATTGATGCCCAGGTTTATGGTAGCAATTTGCGCCTGTTTCTGGATGACCCGGATAGAGAGTTTGCCGTTATTAATGAGGCCTTGCTTAAGGCGGGTGTGCAAAGCAGAGAGTTTATGCAGTGCAAGCCGAATATGGGGGATGTCTATCTTTCCCTGCTCGATCACAGGGCTGAAGCAGATATCATTACGCATGATGATGACCTTATTTCGGAAAAATTTGAGCCCTTAGCACCAAGCGATGAGTCTCCTGAAGCCGTTATGGTGGTAAAAAATATTTCCAAGCATTATGGGGAGTTCAGAGCGGTAGATGAAGTTTCCTTTACGGTAAATAGGGGGACAGTTTTTGGTTTGTTGGGTCCCAATGGCGCCGGGAAGACAACCCTGATCAAGATGATGTCTGGCCTGGTAGAGCCCACGAGCGGAGAGGCTGTTATTGCTGGTTACGATGTTTGTCGGCAGCGGCGCCTGGCCAAGAGTAATATTGGTTACATGTCTCAGTTGTTTTCACTCTATCCTGATTTGAGTGTCAAACAGAATCTGGAGTTTTATTCCAGTATTTACGGACTTTCCCGCAAGAAAGCAGCAGAACGAATTAAATGGGCCATTGATCTTGCTGGCCTACAGGATAAGCAAGCTTATCTGGCACGAGAACTGCCCACAGGCTGGCGGCAGAAGCTGGCACTGGGTGCAGCGTTGATGCACCAGCCAAAACTGCTTTTTCTGGATGAGCCCACCTCTGGAGTTGACCCCATTGCAAGGGCGGAATTTTGGGATGTTATCTATGATCTATCCGAAAATGGGATCACCGTGGTTGTAACAACGCACTTCATGGAGGAAGCTGATCGCTGTAATCTTATCGGGTTGGTCAGTGCTGGAAAATTGATCGGGTTTGGTGCCCCGGATGAGCTAAAGGATAGCTTGACAGCTGAGTGTTATGAGATACAAACCCCGGCATTGCTGGAGACATACCATACCTTATCAACCTTTGAAGGCGTACAGCAGGTCTCTCTGTTTGGTGATACCGTTCATTTTATGATGCAGGGTGAGGGTAGTGATCAGGGTATAAAAAAAATAGAGGCGGCCGGATTAAAAATAGAGAGCATTGAAAGAATCCGGCCCACACTTGAGGACGTTTTTATTAATAAGGTTGTGCACTCTCAAGTATCTTTGGTTTAGTGAATATTGGTAATAAACAAAGATGATTGGGTGCTGCTCGCACACTGTGCGATGCATCGCTTATATTTGATTGATTTATTTTTTAGGAACTTTTGGTCAGTCAGGTGTATCCATAGTTAAATATGAATGCTAAGAGCCTGGGTGTAAACGCTGGTCCAATAATTAAAACGAGGCGGATTTGTGCGGCAATCGAAGAGCAGTCAGAACAGTTTTCGGCGAATGGGGACGGTATTTCAGGCAGAGCTTCTGCATCTGCTAAGAGACCCTTTAAGTTTGATTATTGCATTGGTTATGCCAATTTTCCTGTTATTTTTGATCGGTTATTCAGTCGAATTTGAGATGAGAGAGTATCCCTTTGCCGTCTACGACATGGACAAAACAAAAGAGAGCCAGGATTATATTAATGTTATAGACAACACGGAGTTTTTTAACCTTACACGGCATGCGGGAAACTATCAGGAGCTACTGGATATGCTTAATGAGGGTTCTGTTGGCTTTGGTGTGGTGATTCCACCAGAGTTTTCGGACCAGTTAGCGCGACAAGAGCCAGCACATATCCAAACGTTGGTAGATTCATCCTATGTTAATACCACGCTGTTTATCCTTAATTATTTAAAGGGTATTAATGTGGCTTACTCTACCTCATTAGTAGCAGAGTTTTTGGAGATGGAGGGTGTTAGGAGCAACCCAATTAACCTTTCTGTTCGTTCCTGGTTTAACCAGGCGCTGCGGGAGTTCACCTTTAAAATTACAGGTGCTTTCGGTATTACCATTATGGGGTTTGTGCCTATCCTGTCTGCGTTGGCAATTGTGCGCGAGAAAGAATCAGGATCCATGCAACAGGTTTTTGCATCACCGGTTCGTCCTATAGAGTATATTGCAGGAAAAATGCTGCCCTATGTTATCTTCCTTACCCTGGATTATCTTTTCGTCATTGTTTTTGGGGTATGGTTCTTTGATCTTCCCTGGCGGGGCAGTATCTCAGCGCTTTTTGTGGCCACTTTGCTCATGGTTTTGATCTGTGTTCTTCTCGGGTTCTTTATTTCCACTATCGCAAAAACACAGTTGTCCGCCATGATGCTGGCCATTGTGTTTACCCTGATGCCCGCGCTTATCTATAGCGATGCTATTGCCCCCATTCATAACTCTCCTGATCTGTTTCACAGCTATTCCAATATTTTTCCTGCAAAATTTTATACAGCGGTCTGTCGGGCTGCCTTGGTGAAAGGATCCAGTGTTGCTTCTCTTTATCGAGATATACTACCGCTCGTTATTCAAGCATCACTACTTCTTTTCATCTGCGCCTGGCGAATGAAAAAAATCCGCACTTAACTGGAGGTTGTAATGTATCCTTTTATCAGCTTGGTTAAAAAGGAGTTTATCCACTTCTTTCGTGACCCTATTGTTGCGGGGCTTATTTTTTACCATTTTACTGTTTGTATCATACTGTGTGGTTATTCCTTTGTTCTTGAATCACACCACTTGAGAGTGGTTGTGTATGATATGAGTCGCTCTATCATTAGCCGCGAGTTTACTGACCGCTTTTTTTCTACCGAGTATTTTGACATTGACCGCTATGTTAATAACATGGATGAGGTTCGAGCCAGAATCGATAGCGGTGATGCGCAGGCTGCGCTGATTCTACCCGCTGCTTTTTCTCGAGATGTTCAGGATGGCAAAGGCGGAGCAGTTCAATACATTGCGGATGGGTCCAATGCTAATATGGCGGGTCAGGGAATAGGTAATGCAACCGCTATGATCGAAGATATTAACCGGGATCTGGTGATGGAAAGTATGCGGCGCCAGGGGCATCAAATCGATGAGCTCCCCGGTATTTTTAACCAGGTGCGTCCGTTATATAATCAAGGGGTGCGTGAAGTTTACTTTATCGTGATTTCGCATATTTTAGTCGCGGGAATTATCGGCGGCCTTATTCTTTCCTCAACAGCCGTTGTTCGAGAAAAACAGTTGGGTACAATCGACCAACTGCTTGTTACACCGATATCCACGATGGAACTTCTGTTGGCCAAAAGTGTTGCTCCGCTGGTAATCTGTTGTGTTGCTACAGTCTTCTCGTTTTTGGTGGTAGTTTGGTTTGGGGTGCCGTTTAAGGGAAGTTTGTTTGTTTTTGCGGTTTTTACGGTTCTGTTTTTGTGCAGTATGATCGGTATCGGTGTTCTTTTGGGTAGTATCTGTAGCAATATGCTCCAGACTATCCTGTTGTCTTTTTTGGTCTGGTTTCCCTCTACATTCCTGTCAGGGGTTGCTTCGCCTGTTGCGAATATGATACCTGCACTCCAGAAACTCTCAAGTATTTTGCCCGCTACAAACTATATGGATGCGGCTAATGGAATCTTCCAGAAGGGGTTGGGCTTTGCTGAACTTTGGCCTGAGGCGCTCAGCCTGGTGATTTCAGCAGTCCTGTTGTTCTCCATAGGGGCGGGGATTACATGGCGGCAATGGCGTCAATAAAAAATCAAGCTTATGTGGTAGCGCTGTTGCCCGTTTTTTGGCAGCCGTAGAGC
>CAYYRK010000150.1:0-6112 GCA_964473915.1 uncultured Pseudomonadales bacterium | reverse complement strand
TGTGCTCAGCTGATATTGAGTAACCGCCTGACAAAAGGCGCAGTAAGAATCACCCCTGTGAGTCCCAAGCTCTACCAGCATCCGCGGTTTAAGCATATTTATCAGGACGAAAGCAAAGGGAATATGTCGATGCCAGGATTCAATGGCTGACAGACGATCAGGCTCCAACCCTAACACGCTCCAATTAACATTCTTCAAAAGATCATTCATCAGAAACAGCCTTCAGATTGCCCGTTTCTTCAACCTTACAGGTCATACCCTCAAGACCGAACCAGCCCGTCATATGAGGGTCGGCCTGCGCTTCGAAATCGAGCGCATCATGAATCCAATGATGTTGCACATGATCCGTTTGGGTTCCCTCCGCTAATGCAACACCCAGGCTATAACTTCCCGTTGCTAAGGCGGGAATTATAAATTCAAAGATA
Organism: uncultured Pseudomonadales bacterium; assembly: GCA_964473915.1. Classification (GTDB taxonomy): domain Bacteria; phylum Pseudomonadota; class Gammaproteobacteria; order Pseudomonadales; family IMCC2047; genus CAYYRK01. The sequence continues at coordinate 5,687 of CAYYRK010000150.1, read as the reverse complement.
ACAGAGCAGGTTTTACCTGTGGCAATAACCTGCCACTGGGGAATCTTGCTAACGGTATTGTCTCCACAAATATATTGCCCCAGACGGTCCTTAATAAAAAAGCCAATTATTGGCGAGTCAATCGTTTTATTGGCCAGACACTTAACTTCCAGCCTCAAGCGTTGTGAACCACTGATCAGCCTAACAGTATCGCCTTTCAGGTTTTGTAAACTAACATTCAAAATGGTAGCACCACCCGCACCAAACTCTCTTACCGCTACATTCGAGCTCTCGTTAGCGCCCCCGTTATTTTGTTCAGGTTGCCACGCAACCGAAGGCTTCTCATGACAGGAGGCAAGATATGCATCAACGATTTCGCTCGCAGGGCCATCACCACGCATGACCCCCTTGTCCAACCATATCACCCGGTCGCACAAGTTGATGACAGATGTCACATCATGGCTAACAAAAATCAGAGTCCCTCTTTCCTTAAACTCCCTTAGAAAACGCATACACTTTTGAGTAAAGTACACATCACCCACGGCCAGTGCTTCGTCCACAATTAAAACATCCGCATCAACGTGCGCTATAACTGCAAACGCCAAGCGCACAAACATACCGCTGGAATATGTTTTGACTGGTCGATCTATATAATCTCCAATTTCTGCAAAATCTACGATTGAAGAAAGGCGATCTTCGGTTTCTTTTTTGCTTAATCCCAATATTGCAGCATTCATATAAATATTTTCGCGTCCGCTAAACTCAGGATTAAAACCCGCACCCAGCTCAAGTAAAGCAGCAACCCGGCCCTGCAAACGCACACTACCGGCAGTGGGGGTTAAAGTACCGCAAATAATTTGTAGCAATGTCGACTTACCGGCACCGTTACGCCCAATAATACCAAGCGTCTTACCTCGCTCTAGCTTAAATGTCACACAATCCAAAGCCTTAAACACCTGACAGCGTGTTTTGATATCAAACAGCAACTTCAGAAGACGGTTAATAGGCCGGTCAAACAGCAGATAGTCCTTACCCAGGGCCTTTACATCCAACACATAGTCAGACCACATCAGCGAACCCCACCCGTAACCGTCTAAAAACCCAGTAACCCATGAACAACGAGACGACAGAAGCACACAGGTACATGCTCCACTGAAACCAATCAGGAATACCACCATACAACAAGACATTACGTGATTCGATTAACGGATAGGTTAAGGGATTTAAATACAACCATGCTCTCATATCTTCAGGAAGCACATCCATTGGGTAAAACACTGGAGCCATAAAAAGTAATACTGTAGAAACCATCGGCATTACCTGAACCGTATCTCTTATATACACACCTATAGCAGACAAAAAGAAGGCTAAGCCACTAATAAAAAACAAAAATGGTAACAATAAAAAGGGCAGCAACAGGGCGGTTACCGGGATCCCACCATAAAAAATAAGACAAGCCACCATTAAAACGGAAAGACCGACCGCAAAATGAAAGGTTGATGCACCAACAATAGACAGCGGGATCAAAGGCAACGGAAACACAACCCGTTTTATATAGTTAACATTTTCCTGTATGAGACTTGTTGAACGGTTCAGGCACTCGGCCAACAACGAATGGAGCAAAATACCTACGAACAAATTGATTGCAAAATCAGCAGTCCCCGCTTGCTCAATATTCCAGCGTGCTTTAAACACCACACTAAAGACGAAGGTATAAATAAAAAGCATCAATAGTGGGGCGAAAAAGGACCACAGTACCCCCATAAACGAACCCCGGTAACGGCCAATCACCTCTCTACGACAAAGCTGGATTAAAAGGTAACTGTACTGCTGTTTATGTTTGATGCAGGTACCGATCAACGTACGAATAAAACTCACAGAAATATTTCTTCCTTTTGATGGCTACAACGGCAGATGATAAGACCCGTTTTCAGTACAGTAGATGCACCCAAAAAACCACAGTACCTCGCAGCCGCTCAAGTTAAATTACCTCCGGCAAAACCGGGGGATTACCTTACTGATTAATGAGACATAGACCAAATAACTTTAATCTCAGTTATCTTATTTTTTACTTGGCTCATCCTCAATAACACGAGGGCATAATCCCCGAGAGCGGTAGTGGCTCTCGCCTATAGCACTGCGGGTTTACTTAGCGTAAAAAAAACATCTTCAATTGCCAGGTCGATGATACTGTATTTTTGCAATTCCGGCGTATAATTCACCAGATCGTTAACACGAACGGCCGCCCTGATTATTTCATAACCGTATTTTTTGATTTCTTGTTCAAAAGAAGAGACACGAATACGGTTCAATTCCTTATAAAAACGCCAGTAGTCTTCATTAGTTGCGTCAAACCCCGATCTATCCATTGCCTCTGGTGCGGTGTTCATTACCAGGTTTTTAAGCTCTGACTCTGATGCTTTTAAATGAAGATGAGATATATCACTGAATTCACCAAGATGGCTACCGAACTCAGAGTAGTACAGTCCAGGGTTGACGAAGAAAATCCCGCCGGGTTTGAGCACACGCCATACCTCATCAAGTGTTTTCTCGTAGCCCCCTTTGATATGTTCAACGCTACCCCATGAAATTATCAGATCAAAGCTTTCGTCATCGTAAGGAATGGATTCACAACTTTTATGGATAAAGGTCAGACCATCCGGGAGAGCTTCCAATGGCAAATTGTTATCTTGAGCGACTCGCGGCAGTTGGGCCGTGTAATCAACAATATCCATTGCTACCAATTCCTCTGGCTGATACCGGAGAAATAGTCCAAGATCGGTAATTCCATCACCAGCGCCAATATCAAGAATACGCCCCCGCAACAAAGGGGATTTATCGAGAAATGTTTCGGCAATAACAACAGCCGCATGACAAAAATGCCGATGAAACCAATTATCCATTCCCCGTTGCCAGGAAAGCGAATTAATAGCTTTTTCTGTTGCCGTGCACAGTTTCCATGTACCCAACAGCGGTGTCACGTCAGCGGCACCATCAACAATAGTAAACAAGGCAACATGATCGGGGGCTTTTATATCATCAACAGTTCCCCAGGCAACGCAGAGCTCATACTGCCCTTGCGGAAGAGAAACAGGCCATAAAAATTCAAAGGAGTAGAGTCCCTTTGGTAACCACGGATAGAACAACCCTCCTTGGTGCGTATCGGCACTCATCACATGCGCCGACCCTCCTTTTTCCCTTATAAATATTCGAATAACCGGATTAAAAATACAGATCTGATAAACCTCCAGCGTCAACTGAAGATCGATTCTGGACATTTGCGCATAAGTATTTTTTACGCAGTTCAACGCCAACGAGGCAATTGAATTCTTTTCTATGCTAAGAATCGACACGACCTAAACTCCTATTCAATTATGATCGACTACTCAGTCAGTATTAACATTGGTCACCCGATCATTACGCAAACAGCACAAACATAAACACTTGCTTAAAAAAACACTAGCCAAACGCACCGTCATGCTCAGATTAAAATACATACGAAAACATCTGCCAAAATGCACATTAATCATCAAGTAACGTATCGATATAGGGCCAGCCATACCAAGCTGCAGAATCCGAGGCTATGGCCTCACTCAACAGATCGCCCAACCGCTGCCCAAGTTCTTGACCATCCTGATAGCTAATAGCACCGAAAATATTTAACTGTCTAAGACCAGTTTTCGGATCAGCCACCATTGTATAGGCATGTATTGGTATTTCATGATCGATTGGATATCGCAAAGCGCCCGCAGCAAGATGAGCACGTCGGCCGATTAGAGTCATAGGTAGTGAAAATGTTTCTCGTTTCAGAGGCACATCTGGCATCACCAGCACCGCCCCATTTCCTGCCAGTCTGGAAGTTATTTTTTCCACACTTCCCCCGGTCGAAATACACTGTGCACCGGATATTTTCCTAACCCGCTGGATTCTCCAGCGCCCCATCCAGATTTGAATATATTCCCCCCAACGAATCTTTTGGGGCATAGGGAGATGTAGAAATGCCACTGGGATACCTTGCTGCAAAAAATAACAAAGTGCCCAAAAACCCTGACCATAATGAAATGCCACGAAGAGACAAGACCTTCTGCGATATTCGCTCCAGTCCACAGGTTCCTGCGAGTTCAAGCAGATATATTTTTTTATCCACCCGGCACCACGCACCAGCGTCAGAAAGGCATCAGCATTATCAACCAGCATATGATAACGCACCCGACGTTGCCAGTCTGCCTTGTTGGCTACCATTCCAAGTGCAGCAGCATTTGGATACCCACCTGAGACCTGCAACCTAAACAACCAGTCAAATCGTGAAATTTTCCAATATAACCAACTGCACCATGACCAGGGTAGTAACATCGCTATTGCTGGTAAAATCAGCAGCTCTATCAGAGCCCGAACTTCCCGCAATAACCCAGACATTTTATTTTCGCTTCTTTTTATACAAAAAAGTAAATAGGTGGCGATCAGCCAACATAAAAACAAACACGAAGAAAACAGCGCCTACGCCGCCTCATATCGCCATTGGCTATTGCGTTTTGAAGGTTTCACCTTCGAAGAGATGGTTCTTATTCGTCAGGTTTCTGACCCAGTGAGTTGATTAATTGATCATTAATCACAATGCCATCATAGGAGCGTAGCTCTGAAATTTTAACACTACGTAGCTTATTTCTAAACTTCTGTAGCTGTTTATCAAGCAGCGCCTCTTTGACCTCATCAAAGGCGCGGAACCCCCCAGGTTTTCTACCCTCAAAGCGAATAATATGGTACCCAAAACGGGTTTTCACGACATCACTAACCTGCCCATATTCTGCCATTGCAAAAGCCGATTCTGCGAAGGGTTCTACCATTTTTTTACGGCTAAAAAACCCCAAACTACCTTTATTAACCTTCACCGAAGGATCATCTGAGAACTGCTCCGCTAACTGAGCAAACGCCTCGCTCTCGCTACCTAGTGCTTTCTGCCTGACCTCCTCCGCTAGTTTTTTCGCGGCGCCATCATCTCTGCCTTCCTTTATCTTAATAAGAATATGGGCGGCGCTCACTTGCTCTTCAATTCTATAGTTGTCCTTATTAACCTCATAGTCTTCTCTGGCTGCTGGCTCAAAATCTGGCTTTTCCGCATCTTGATAAAGTTTCTGCAAATACTGCCTTGCCAAAAACCCAGCCTCTCGCAACTTTAGCTGGTTTGCCAGCACAGCCGACTCATCCAACTTGATCTCCTTGGCCTCCTTAGCAAGCATGCCAAGCACATACAGTTCGCCAATTTTATCACGTACCTTTTTATTATTTGCCCAAAAGGCAGACTGAGCCTCTTCAGGCATGCTCATCTCCACCTGGGCTTTCAAGTCGTCCACAGTGACAATAAAATCCCCATAACGCAATAATGCTTCACCGGCTTGCAGGCCAGCAACAAAAAACAAGCCAAATACTAGAAGGCTCGCACAAGCCAGTACTCTTAACTTCAGGGTTTTAAACATTTTTCAAAAAAACTCCAATACCAATCTGTTTTAATGGCCTGCATTGTTGTACAAACCTTAATATTTAGCAAGCATTCTAAATACCATACCTGATCACGATTCATCATTTGGTGACTGCCAGAACAAAAAAACGCGCCCTAAAAGGGCGCGTCCATTAGTCTTCCTTCGCAGTGTTACTATTTTGAGCTCAATTCATTTTGAGTCAGAACTCCACACGTGGTATTTGCACAGTTG
>CAYYRK010000149.1:0-6139 GCA_964473915.1 uncultured Pseudomonadales bacterium | reverse complement strand
GCCGCCACATCAAGGCTATGGAAAACCAAGAGATGATAGCTTGACTCCTGGTCTTCTGTGGCCGGTTTTGCTTTGCCCCAATAATTAAAATAGGGTTTTGTTTTACTGCAACTGCTCACTTGATATGGAGCTCCCTGTACACTTTATCCATTATGAAATCGCTGGCTGAAGTTTTACTGTTTTATCTGGCAGATGCAAGTCTGATAGTGTCTCCTGTAGGCATCAGAGAGCTTTGAATCACTTAGGAAGAACCTCCCCTGCCGCGTTCGATTTTTGCGAAGTAATACTTTCGCCTATCTATGATGAAAGACTGGCTTTTTTCTTTTGTGCAGCAGCTTTGCGACGCTTCTTTTTCTTGTCTGGGTCTGGCAGCATGCCCGGCTTATGCAGGATGACCGTAGGACAAACTTCAACACAGATCTCGTTGCACTCGTTACCGTAGTCAATGCAGGGCTGATGTGAAATAGTAATAATGCCCTTATCGTCGAAGTAGATCGCATCGGCAGGACAGTTTTTAATACACAGTTGGCACTGAATGCAGCCCACCATGCACGATTCCTTGACGCTCCTGCCCTTATCCCGAGTGGTACATGAAAGAATAATTCTGTGTACACGTGGGTACATTTCGATGGTTTCTTTGGGGCAGGCCGCAACGCACAGGCCACAGCCGGTACACTTGGTTTCACTGATGTTGACAATACCCTGGTCGGTGGGGGTAATGGCATCAAAGGCGCAGGCTTTAATGCAGTCTCCCAGCCCAATGCAGCCATACTTGCAGGCCTTGGGGCCACCAAAAGCCAGTGTGGCGGCTGCGCAGGAACGAATACCATCATATTCTGCCTGCTGTCTGGCCATGGAAGCCACGCCGTGACAACGCAGGGTCGCCACCTCATCTTTGATCTCACCCACCGGCTTGCCGGTGAGTTCGCCAATGGTGATGGCGATCTCTTTGCCGCCTGGTGTGCACAGGGTAGGTTCTACCTCTGGTTCAATAACCACCTTTTCTGCATAGGATTGGCAGCCAGCAAAACCACAGGCGCCACAGTTGGCGGAGGGCAAATTTTCCTTGACCACTTCGATGGCAGGGTCGACCGGCACGTGAAATCTTCTTGCGGCCGCTGCCAGCGCAACACCAAAAATCAGCCCGACAATGGTGAAAACCAGAACGCCCCATATTGCAACAGCTAATAGATCCATAAGTCACATCACCTTGAGTCCGGAGAAACCCAGAAACGCGAGGGCAAAGAGCCCGGCAAGAATAAAAGCAATGGGCAAGCCCTGGAATACGGCGGGTACCGGGGCCATGTCGACCTGTTCGCGGGCACAACTCATTAGAAACAGCGCCAGCGCGAAGCCAAGCCCGGAGCCCAGAGAAAGCCCCAGGGCTTCAACGAAGGTGGCTTCGGCGGTGGCATTAAGCAGCGGTACTGCCAGAATGACGCAGTTGGTGGTGATCAGTACCAGATAAATCCCAAAGCGGCTGTGCAGCAGTGGGTTGACCTTTTTAAGGATGAGATCTACCCCCTGCACCAGGCAGGCGATAATCCCTATAAAAGTAATGATCTGCAGAAATTCCAGTTTCAGCGGTTCCAGGGCGATGTGGTTTATAGCCCAGGCGATGGTGCCACTGAGCAACCCTACAATGGTGAAGGTGACACCCATGCCGATCGCTGTATCTTTTTTGCGGCTGACCCCGAAGAAAACGCACAACCCCAGGTATTTGGTAAAGACAAAATTACTGATCAGTGCCGAGCCGATAATGACTGAGACCAATACCGCCATTGCCGATGGCGCAATTTCCCAGGCGCCCTGTTCACCAGCCAACAGGTAGGTTTCCTGGGCGCTCAGGGGTTCCTCCGTGGTTAGAATATAGTAATTGGCTTTTTCGGCGGGTTTTGAGCCTGTGATACGGATCGGTATATCGGCATCGCTTTCACTGGACAAGCGCAGTGAATCGAGATTGATCGGTATTACGCCAGGGACTAAAATCTCGTTTTCTGTTAGCAGTTTTGCTTCAGCCATGTCCGCCACCCCCTGCCGGTAATTTACGCCCGAGTTTCAGGTCAACCCAGTTAAACAGGGCCATAATCAGCCCGATAGTAAAAAATCCACCTGCGGGTAATATCACTATCAGCAGGGGGTTGAAGTCTACAATGGCAATGCCGAATAGTGACCCGGCTCCCACCAGTTCCCGAAAGGCTCCGGTCAGGATCATCGCAACCAGAAAGCCTAGCCCCATGCCAAAGCCGTCCCAAAAGGAGGGTACCACCTTGTGTTTCATGGAGAAGAGTTCCATGCGGGAAATAATAATGGCAAAGGCCACGATCAATTTAACGTAGAGGCCAACTTCGGCGTAAACCTCCGGAAAAAATGCGGCCAGCACCATATCCATTACGCTGACCCAGATGGCGATGATGATGGTAAAGATCGGGATGCGGATCTTGGAGATGATCAGATTTTTCAACAGGGATGCGGAGATGCTGGAAAGCACCTGCACTACCAGAACTGCTACACCCAGCATCAGACCGTTTTTGATGCTGGTGGTCACAGCCACAGCCGGGCACAGACTCAGCGCCAGCCGGAAAACCGGGTTTTCGTCAAACAAGCCTCGCATGAGGAGGGTCGATACGGGGGGTGCCTCTTTTATCATAGCTGGCTCTCCACGGTTTGTAGTCGTTTACGGAAGTTGCGCAATGCTTTTTTAACACCGTTTGTCACCGCCACACTGCTGATGGTTGCCCCGGTAATGGCATGGATGTTCGGGTTTTGTTGCAGCTGTGCAGCGTGACGTTCGAACCATTCTGGAAAGGCGCTTGTGCCCAGCGCTTGCAGGGATTTTTTCCAGGCCAAGGGCAGGGGATCTTTGGTCACTTTAATATCTGTTATTGCAGCAAAGTCACGACCAGCAAACTGATTTTTGAAATAACGCTCGGTGATCTCTGCGCCAAGCCCAGGGTCCTCTTCGTGCGCAATAACCTCCAGGCCGCGCAGACGAAATTCAGAATCAAGCGCCAGGAAGAAGCGGATCCAGGTTTTATAGCCAGGGGTGAGTCCCTCTACTACATAGCCCGCCAGCTGGTCGTTGTCGCGCCCGACAAAGAACCGCCCGGCAAATTTAAAGCGCTCGATTTTTGTTGCCTGGATAGTATCCTTGACCCAGCTGTCCTTGGCATCGGTTGAGTTGCTGCTGCGTATTTCATCCGGCACATCCACACGACCGATCTCAACGCCCTGATCATCCAGCGTCAGGAGCATGGTGGGCATCAGGTAGATCACCTTCAGGTGACTCTCCTGCCAACGCAGGTAACGGCGAATTTCATAAACCTGGGCGTTTTCAGAAAGCCCTAGTAGTTCGGTGATAAGCTTTTGTTCACGTGCCTGGACGTTTTTAGCCTTCGCGGGCTCGGTTATATAATAAACTGCAGCAAGAATAATGGCGGCGATCAGGCAAACAAAGGTGAGCCCAAGCGCGATGCGTGCCATTTCGGCGATAGAGGGGGGTGGCTGAGCCACCTGGATCTTGGCGCTCATGATGGCGCTCCCTGCAGGCTTTCCCGTTTAGGACGGAACCAGTCGTTCAGTGCCGGAACCAGAATGTTCATCAGCAGTATGGCGTAGCAGATTCCCTCTGGGTAGCCGCCCCAGTTGCGAATGATGCCGGTGAGCAGGCCAATTCCAAGGCCAAAAATAATCTGCCCTTTGGGTGTGATCGGGCTGGTCACGTAGTCTGTTGCCATATAAAAAGCACCTAACCAAAGCCCGCCAGAGAACAGGTACAGCAGAGGGTTATCGGTAAAAAGCCCCATCATAAACGTGCTGGCCAGAATGCTGATTGGGATATATAACTTGATAATCTTTTTGTAAAACAGGAACCCGGCACCCAGCATAATCATCAGTATAGATACCTCGCCAATGCTTCCTGGTCGCAACCCCAGGATAAAGGCCTGTGTCGTATTCATCTGCGCAGGCAGGTCGGTGAGCATCTGGCCAGATGAGACTCCGGAAGGTGTCAAAAAAGCCAGCGGGGTAGCCCCTGTGATGGCATCGGCACCCCAAAACCCGCCTAAAGAGGGGGCGATCCAGGCGGTGGTCATGGCAACGGGAAAAGTTGACATCATGATGGCCCGGCTGACCAGGGCCACATTCAAGATGTTGTAACCAAGCCCGCCGAATACCCCCTTACCGAACAATGTTCCCAACAGAGCTCCCACAAAGGGCATCCAGACTGGAATGGCTGGTGGCAGGGTATAGGCCAGTAGCAGGCCGGTACAAACGACAGAGCCATCCATGATGGTGGTTGTTTTGTGCTGCAGTTTGCAGGTGAGATGTTCGGCCAGAAGGCACCCGAGTATTGATGCGGTCGTGATGCCGATCACCTGCCAGCCAAAAACCAGGGCTGCCCAGGCCAGTGCGGGTATCAGGCTGGCATTAACCAGCCACATAATGTTGGTGGTGGTGCGGTCACAGCGTATATGTGGGCCGTAGGAGAGGTGCAGGGTGGGTGTTTGTTCGCTCATCTGTTTTTCCTTGCGGCTTCGCGCCGGTAGGCACCCTTGGCCATTTGCATAAATTGCACCAGTGGTCGGTTGGATGGGCAAACATAGGAACAGCAACCACATTCAAAACATTCCAGTGGCCCGTAGGTTTCGGTCTCCAGGGGGCGGCCGATCTCTACATATTGGGAAACCCGGTTGGGTTCTAACCCCAGAGGGCAAGCGTCCAGGCATTGACCGCAACTGATGCAGGGCTGGTAGCTGTCCATATTGGTTTCTTCGCCCGTCAGAAACAGCAGCCCGCTGGTTCCTTTGGTGATGGGGGCATTCATGTCGGCCAGTGCTCTGCCCATCATCGGGCCGCCGGCAAGCACCTTGACGGTCGTTTGTTTTATGCCACCGCAATGTTTGATAATTGCCGAAATGGGGGTGCCCACTGGAATACGCAGATTACCTGGCTGAGTGATACCCAGGCCAGATATGGTAACCACCCGGTCCATAACGGGGCTCTGATAACGGATCGCCTGCAGGCAGGCGTATGCGGTGGCAACGTTTTGCACGACGATCCCCACATGCATGGGCAGGCCTCGAGCTGGAACGCTTTTTTTCGTCAGCGCCTGTATCAGCTGTTTCTCCGAGCCCTGCGGATAACGTGTCGCAGTCACCTTAACGTCCATCATGACAGGGTGGGTTGAGTTGGCAAAATCAGCTTCTATAATGGCCTGTTTCAGTGCCTTGGCCGCTTCAGATTTATTATCCTCTATACCAATCAGGCAGCGACTGACACCGATGATCTTTGCTATTAGCCAGGCCCCCTGAATAATGGTATGAGGCTCTTCCAGCATCAGACGGTAGTCACAGGTCAGGTAGGGTTCACACTCTGAGCCATTGATGATCAGGGTGTCAATTTGAGCGTCGTCAGGAAGATTCAGTTTACGAAAGGTGGGGAAGGTGGCGCCACCCAAACCAACAACGCCGGCATTTTTAATGCGCTCAAGCATTACGTCTTTTTCGAGAGATTGCCAGGCGGTATCTTCACTGAAAGCCAGGTCGCCCCCATCAACCTCTGCGGCAGCAATAGTAATGGCCTGGTCGACCACCAGTGTGGGATGCGGTGTTTTGTCTATCCGCTTGACGATACCGCTAATGGGGGCATGTATCGGCATGCTGGAAGATTCATCCAACGCAATGACCTGTCCTCTGCGCACGTGTTCGTTTTTGGTGACTGTAGGTACGGTCGGCGGACCTAATGCCTGGGTTACTGGCACGGTAACGCTTGTGGGTTGAAAGGATTCTATGGCCAGCTCGGAGGATAACTCCTTACAGTCGTCGGGGTGCACTCCGCCGCGGAAAAAGGTAGGTGATGAGGTCTTCCTGCCCTTGTTAGCAGTCATGTTCACTAGTTACTCCCCCTTTTTAGTCATCATCAATGTCCTGAAGCTGCGGTCATCGGGCTTTAATAAGTTCAGACTCGCTCCTCGTTCCCGCGCAACTGATTACTGTTGCCTCTTATTCGAAGATCTATCCTCAAGACAAGAGGTAGACTAAAGCAACAGGAGTTGACTATCAAGGTGCAGTCCTGTGCCGCCACAAACGTGCAATCTTCCCTGTAGCGTGACTCACCCAGCGGATGAAGAGATAGATCG
>CAYYRK010000148.1:0-6172 GCA_964473915.1 uncultured Pseudomonadales bacterium | reverse complement strand
AACACCTTTACAGTGTGCTTGCTTCAACTGAAAAGGGTGTTTATTCTTTCTAGGGGTTAACCTTGAAAGCATATTTGGAATATTTGCCGGAATATAGCCGTGCAGATAAGCTTTCCTCACTGATTAACCTTGAAACAAACCTAAGAATTAAAAAAAACTGCAATTAGCAGGTTAACCTAATAAGAGGGTACGCACTAATGAGTACAAGTGACCAATATTACTGGCACCCTACAGAAAAGCACATCGCTGATGCCAAAATCACAGCATTCATGCAACACCTTAATATTGAAAACTACGAAGAGCTGATTAAAAAGGCTGACGCAGACCCAGGTTGGTATTTTGATCAGGTCATTAAGTATTGTGATATTCGCTTTTACAAACCCTATGATCAGATTCTTGATCTCTCCAAAGGTATCCCCTGGGCACGCTGGTGTGTGGGTGGCACGACTAACCTGACGATGAACTGTATCGACAAGCATCGTGGTACGCCGATCTATGACAAAGAGTTTCTAATCTGGGAGAAAGAAACCGGTGAAAATGGAGTGCTCACCTATCGTGAGTTTGATGCCCAAGTGTGCAAACTGGCTGCTGGGCTCAAAAAACTGGGTGTTGAAAAAGGTGATGTTGTGGGTATCTTCATGCCCAACCTTGCAGAAACGTTTGTCGCCTTTTTTGCCATTGCCAAAATAGGAGCCATTATCATGCCCCTTTTTTCCGGTTTTGGCCCCACACCACTCATTACCCGAATTCAAGATGGTGGCGCAAAAGTTATCATCACCTCAGATGGAACCTGGCGGCGTGGTTCGTCCTGCTCAATGAAACCATTACTGGATGAAGTTAAAGATAATATTCCTACGGTAGAGAGCGTCATTGTTGTTAAAAATCTGGGTGATGACCTGCCGATCGAAATGACTGAAGGCCGCGATTACTGGTGGCACGAGTTATGTGCCGACATGCCGGCTGATACTCCCACCGAAGAGATGGATGCCGAAGACCCGGTTGTGCTCTTATACACCTCTGGTACTACCGGAAAACCCAAGGGTGCCGTTTGGGCGCATGCTGGCTTTATTGCCCGTATGGCGTCAGATATGGGCTTGTGCGGCGACTTTAAAGTGGACGACCGCTTCTTCTTTATGAGTGACATGGGCTGGATGGTAGGTGCGATGTGTGCCGTCACTCCAACCATGCATGGTGGCAGCTTGCTGGTGGTCGAAGGTGCACCAGATTATCCTGAAACCGACCGTCTTTGGCGAGTGACCACCCAGTACGATGTCACATTTCTTGGCGTATCGCCCACATTGGTACGTGGCATGATGCGTTACGGTGATGATGAGATAAAAAAATATAATTTTGAAAAACTCAGGGTAACAATGTCCGGTGGAGAAGCCTGGACCGAAACACCCTGGCTCTGGTATTTCAAAAATGTATGTGACGAGAAAAAGCCGATCATTAACATGTCTGGAGGAACAGAGGTGGGTGGATCAATCGCCATTGGCACCATTATTCACCCAGAAAAACCCAGCTCATTTGCTGGCCCCTGCCCCGGTGTTAATGCTGATATTGTTGATGACAGCGGCAACAGTCTGCCCGCTGGAGAGGTGGGTGAGCTGGTTTTGCGTGGCCCCTCCATCGGTTTAACAAAAAGTCTTTGGAAAAATGATGAGCGTTATATCGAGGCCTACTGGAGCACATTGCCAAACATCTGGGTGCATGGTGATTGGGTTACCAAAGATGAAGATGGTAACTGGTACATTCTCGGTCGTTCCGATGACACCCTCAAAATTTCTGGCAAACGCACCGGCCCATCAGAGATCGAAAACCTTCTGATGGAAACCGGCCTGATCTCTGAGTCAGCCGTGGTGGGCATTCCCGATGAAGTGAAGGGCTCGACTATCGCTTGTGTCTGTGTTCCAAAACCCGGTATAGAGGGAAACAGCGAGCTCACAAAAAAACTATCAACGGCTGTTGTTGAGGGCATGGGGAGATCGTATCGACCCAAAAAGATACTCTATGTGTCCGACCTGCCCCGCACAAGAACCATGAAGATTATGCGCCGCGTTGTTAAGGCCGTTTTGACAGGGGGAAGCCCAGGAGATCTATCTTCTCTGGTTAATCCGGAGACTGTTGATGAACTTGAATCAAAGCTAAGTTAGGAGGCCTCTGGGCGGGAGCGAATTCTGCTTTCTGGTAAGGCAAGTGGTTTGCCGCAACAATAATGCCCTGGTCCTGTTGTTATAGCATCAGGATCTGATTACGGTTTTACGTTGCGGTGAATCACAAGTTATCTAAGCTTGCGAAGCTTGGCGATAGCTTTAGCGTGGCGTTGGAAATACTCTTTGCTGGCTTCTGGGGAGAGGCGGGAGTTGATGTTACAGGCGGGGCATTTGATATAGACGCTGAGCCGAGTTCCCTTAGTATTACTATCAACAGTAATTGATACCTTCGCATTCCTGCAGCCCTTCGTCATGCAGGGGCCCTTTTTAAACATGGAGGATATGCTCGTCATATACGATGCTCCTTGAGATGGTTATTCGCGTAGCCAATGGTAACTTCGTGCATTCGCATAATGTAAGTATGTGAGAGCTTTTCACGAAAGTTTTCTGTGTACTATTAAGGCTAAAATAGCAGCTCCAACCGGAACTCTAGCCTCAATCATAAAGAGATTCGGCTCTCATTTCCAATTCTTGGATGGGGTGAGTGTTTTTTTATGCGAATATGAAAAGTGGAAAACAGGGTCATGCCTGCTCCAGGTGTTGAACGAGGCGCGTTTTTACGTGATGGCACAGAACGGCAGATGAGCCACGTTATCCGTAAGGGCTAATTTGTATTCAGCCCCCCGGTTAACGTTGATTTAATCCAGAGGAGTTCTTAGAAGCACCCTGAATAATTGCTGTTAGGGCCTCTCGGTCAATAATTGCTTGATGCGGAGAGGTGAGCTGAATAACCCCCTTGCGTTTAAACTCTGCGATGATCCTGCTAGCGGTCTCGGTGGTAATTGCCAGTAGAGCACCTATATCTTCTCTGCCAGGCAGATGGCAGAGCGTTGCATCGCTGTCTTGAGCCAGGTAGATAAGTAGGTGAGCAACCCGTTGCCTGGCAAAACCGCTGCTTAATTTAGAAAGCCAGGTATCAGCATCAGCAATAACCCTTTGCCAGCGTGTGGTTAGCTGTTTGAAAAGATGAGATGAGTTTTTGTTGAGCTCTTTGATCTCGTCCACTGGAAGCCGGCAAAAAGAGGCCGACTCTAGAATAACGGCATGATGTAGATAACTTTTGTTATCCAGTGCCTCTAGCCCGACCACATCACCTTGCTTCAGAATTCGCACGATTCTGAAAGAGCCATCACTTAGATAGCTGACCAGTTTTACCAGACCCGAGCGAACTGTGTAGATCGCTTCGGGTTTGTCTCCCGAATTATAAAGCGTTTCACCTGTTGCGAGGTTTAATTCATAGATGGGGTGATGAATGAGGTCAAAATCATCTTTGGTCAGATCGGCAAATAGAACGAGGTTCCGAATGGCGCATTGCTCACATTTTGAGGCGGTGTGCCAGGCATTGTCTATTTGATCTGGTCGCATTTTCAGATTTCCTGATCTTCATTTTCTATTTTATATAGAGCCCTTTGTACGAGAGATAATTTTTGTTCCAGGTAAAGTAAAAAATGCACAGAGAGGAAGTTTACAGTTATAAATGACTGGCTGAACACATTTTTAACGCAGCATAGGATTAAAAAGACTCTCGTGCATAGGTCTTGTGCCATAGAGCACAATGCCAATAATAAATTCACAGATTGATAATTGTCAGTTAATTAGGCTTCAAGGGATTCTACACTGAGCCTGTGATTAACAAAATAGGGAATTATGACGATGAAAAGAATTAAACAGTTGCTACTGGTTGTGGTTTTAGGTTTTACCTTTTTAGCAGGAACCGCCTCTGCCGAAACAAAAGGTGTTTTTATCGACCTCTCAAGTTCAGATATTTTCAAAATTCACCGAGCTTTTGCCGTGGGTACTATGCTCAGAAAGATGGAAAAAATACCGGTTACCGTGTTTATTAGTCTTGGAGTAACCCCCTATGCTAAAAAGGATTATCCCGTTGCAAAAATGTTAACACTACGCGATCAAAGTGTTCATCAACATATGGAAGACTTTATGAAAATAGGTGGGGAAATCATGGTTTGTTCAATGTGCCTGGGCGGACATGGAATGACCGTGGCGGACCTGTTGCCAGGAATGACAGTGGGGATGCCGAGTAACTTAATTGTAGCAGATGATGTTAAACTATTGAGCTACTGATTCTGTAAACGCAACTTGGGGGCAATCATCCTGTTAACGGGCTGCTTGGTTTCGGTAGCGAAAAATGTAAAAATCAGGAGAGCAAAGTATGCCTGCTTGGCAGGTTCATATGATACTTGCTCTCTGTCTTTAAATAACACCCAAGAAAACAGTGGAGAAAGATAATGAAAAAAAAGCTATTTTTGCTTATAGGTGCTGCTTTGCTCTATGCAATACCACCTTCTGTGGGAGCTGAACAAAATAATGTAGCTGAAACCTCTCGTCACATGATGAATCACCGCATGCCTGTGGTAGAAGATACGCGAATCTCCCTAAACCTACCTCCGGCAATGAAACAACATCAGCTTGCAAACATGCGCAACCATCTTGATGCCCTGCGGCGAATTATTAGTGCCATTTCCACGGAACAGTTCGAGCAGGCTTCGGAAATTGCCAGCCAGGAGCTGGGTCTTACCAAGCAGATGGAGGTTATGTGTAAACGATTTAAAAATGAATCATTCAAAGAGATCGGGCTCTCCTTTCATAAAAGCGGTGATGATCTCGCAACAGTTCTGAAGGGTGGCGACATGCAGAAATCACTACAAGCGCTGAACACCACGATGAGTCATTGTGTAAATTGTCACGCGGCTTATAAGCAGTGAATAATAGGGTCAGACCACAGAGTTTTACAAAAAAGGAGTGTGGTTCAGCTATGGGCCAAAAAATAGGCATGCCGTGCATTATTAACGAATAACATTTTCCGCCCCCTGTCATCTTGCCTGGTAAAAAAATGGAGCGACATCCATTCTGACACAGGGGGTATGCGGGATAATGAAATTAAAAATGCGGCTTAAACAATTACATCAGGCGACAAGCGGCTTGACGCCTGCCGATCGAAGCTAATAATTGTGCCACACAGTGGCTTTACTAAACTAAGGCAACAAACGCCTCGCCCACTAAGGTTTGCTCGCCATCTGCTTTACATGCTTGAATTTCACAACGAGCCAGCGTTTCACCATTTTCTTCAATCAATTCGATCACCTTGCCTGAACAGGTGATGACATCGTGCAAATTGGTGATGGCCGCAAAGCGAGTGGTGAATTTGCGTAGTTGAGACTGTGGCTGCCAAGCGGTGAGGAAACGGCCTAAATAAGCCATCGACAACATGCCTTGGGCAAATACATCGCCCATGCCCGCTTTTTTAGCAAAGTCGCTATCTATATGAATAGGGTTGTGGTCGCCAGATGCGCCAGCGAATAAGGCCAGGGTAGCGCGTGAAATGGCCGGTAGTGTCAGGGAAGGTATTTCGCTTCCTGGTTGAATGTCTGACATAGTATTTCTCCTGATAATAAGTGAAATCTAGTTACGGTAAACGATGGTTTGGCGTGCCTTACCTACTAATTCACCATCTTGATTTGTGTAACTGCTTTCGATAACAACAAACTCGAGTGCGCCGCCTTTTTTATCAAAGATATCAATAATCTTTGAAACGGAAGTGATTTTGTCGCCAGCATAAATAATACCGGGGTACTCAAACTCCTGAGACCCATGTAAAATCCGCGAAATATCCATCTCTAGCAATGAAAGTATCGGCAAGAACTCGGGTGAGCCTAATTCTACCGATACCATAAAAGTCGCTGGTGCTGGAATTGTTTTGTAACCCGCTTTGCGTGCGGCGGTTTCATCTTTATAGATTGGATTTGTTTCACCAATAACATCAGCAAAAAAGCGCAAACGGCCTTTTTCAATATCAACTGTGAAGGGGCTAAATTCATATCCAATTTTAGTTTTATCGAGCATGAGATGTTTCCCTAATAAAATTAAATACGCCCCGGTAGACGGGGCGTAAGAAAGCGATGGTTAAACCTGGAATCCTCAGTTGGACAGGCTAGAGTGTG
>CAYYRK010000147.1:3069-6194 GCA_964473915.1 uncultured Pseudomonadales bacterium | reverse complement strand
AACCGGTGACCTCTTCCTTACCAAGGAAGTGCTCTACCGACTGAGCTATATGAGCCTTGACCTATCGCGCCTCAAACCACCTCTGCTTTACAGCCTACCAGCCAGAAAAACGAACCCGAGCTGGAATCTCACTCTTCATACATCACATTGGAGCGGGTAGCGGGAATCGAACCCGCATCATCAGCTTGGAAGGCTGAGGTTCTACCATTGAACCATACCCGCTAAAACTGACAAAAACGCCAGTTATTCTACCGCTACATCGGCAACCGTACTCAATACAGCATCCGAGCATATTTGACTCGACAAACCAAAAATGGTGGAGGGGGTAGGATTCGAACCTACGAAGGCTGAGCCATCAGATTTACAGTCTGGTCCCTTTGGCCACTCGGGAACCCCTCCCTAACACTTAAAAGCGTCATTTCCTAACTCACAACACCACTCCTACAAAACTGGAGCCTCCTATCCGAGTCGAACGGATGACCTACTGATTACAAGTCAGTTGCTCTACCAACTGAGCTAAGGAGGCGTACAAACCGAGCGGTGTTCAAATTAAGGGCCGCAATTCTATTAGACTTAACCCGCATTATCAACAGATTTACACATTTTTTAAATCCGAGGCGGGAACGGTCAATTTGCTTTTGGCCCAACGAGTATATTCTCGGCTTTCCCATGGCAAAAAGAGTTGTTTACAACGCTCAAAAAAACCATAACAATTTGATTTTTTGGCATAATTGATAACTCTTCCGGTTTTTAGCTGATATATAGGGTGCAAACTAAGCCTCTGCGCAGGTTGCACTGCGGTGATCAAGGTAAGGACTAGATAATGCGACGTCTATTTCTCAACCCGCTTTGTTTTTTGCTCCAAAACCTGCACCTCTGACGCCAACAGGATCACTTCTCCAGAAAACGCCTGTTTTTGTGGGCCCACCACCGGCTCCTGAAAACAACCAGGCAACATGATCTGTCCGACAAAATAACCTAAATTCATGACGAACAGCAGATAAAACACCCACCGCATAATCGAGGCTAACCTAAAAGATTCATTCGACTAAGCCCTGCTCTGGCAGGGCGATGGCCAACCCCCGGAAAACAAGATCTGAGTCATAAATTACGACGAAATCTGTCGACACAGCTGACATCACTTTTCTTCCGTCACCACCTGCAACATACAGGCTCCAACAATGCCCACTATCCTTCAGCTCATCAACAATTGACTGCAGGAAGCTAACCGCCATTTTGTAGGTACCATAATCCACGGCCTCATCTGTACTTTTCCCCCAGACCAATTGATCGGGTTGCTCCTGACCATTCAAAATGATTTGGCCAGTATCTTCCAGCAGAGATCGTCTTAGCATTTTCAAACCGGGAACAATGTACCCCCCCAGATGCTCACCATCCCCTGCCAGCAAATCTACGGTAATTGCGCTACCCGCATCAATAATGCAGACGGGCTCGGCGCCCTCACCATAGGCCGCCAACATAGCCAGCCAACGATCAACGCCTAAACGCGAAGGGGTATCATAGGCAACAGTCACCCCGGCATAATGCTTGAGCGTAGATGCAAATTTCACCTCCACACCTAAATCATCATGTGCCCATTGTTTCAGCCGCATGCCTATTCCACTCCCTGCAACGCAGGCAATACGCATGCAGGTAATAGCCCCGACCTCCAGCTGGGCCGTGATTGCCGAAAGTTCCTCCGAATAGCCCTGAATACCTCGCGCACTAATCTGCTGACATTGGTCAAGCAAACGCCATTTCAAGGTGGTATTTCCTGCGTCAATTTCCAGAATCATCGATCAAGCCTGACACTTACCTCGCCACCACGAATAGGATCAAGTCCAACCTGCGTTTCCAATAGCAGCTCACCGGAACCGTTCACTCCCCGGGCAACCCCCTCGACTTTCCGGCCAGCCATATTCACCTCAACAGCCAATCCTTGCAGCGCATCACACTGCGACCACTCCTCTTTAAAGAGCGCAAACCCTCCCTGCTCAAACTGCGGTAAAATATTCACCAGCTGGTTAATTATCTGTGCTGCCATCATGTTGCGCGAGATCTTGCGGCCGGAAATATCTGACAGCGTTGTCCAACTCTGGTCAATCTCCTTTCCCTGAGCACGGGTCATGGCAACATTAACGCCTATACCGATAACAACCTGCACAGGCCCCGATAATTCACCCACCACCTCAATGAGTATACCCGCCACCTTTTGGCCATCAAATAGAAGGTCGTTTGGCCATTTAAGTCCAACCCCGCCAACCCCTATAGAACTGGCCGCCCTGACCAAAGCCAGACCAACACAAAGGCTCAATCCGTCCAGTGATGCTGCAAGCTGATTAAAACGCCACCCCAGGGAGAGATAAATATTCGCTGCGAACGGGCTCACCCATTGGCGGCCTCGCCTACCTCGCCCCTCCCTCTGAGTTTCAGCCAGGCAAACCATAGCCCCCTCGGACACGCTCATCCTGCTTGCCATATATTGATTAGTTGACCCCGTTGAAAGCAGTATTTCTACGTCGGGAAAAA
The DNA here is from genome assembly GCA_964473915.1 of uncultured Pseudomonadales bacterium. Lineage (GTDB taxonomy): Bacteria > Pseudomonadota > Gammaproteobacteria > Pseudomonadales > IMCC2047 > CAYYRK01. The sequence goes on along the minus strand of CAYYRK010000147.1, from coordinate 3,665 downwards.
CAGCCTGTGCGGGCGGGTGAAGTTGCGCTGTAATTATTGAGCATGATAGCAGCTCTATATCACGGGCTATGCGGTAGCCCTTTCCTTTGACCGGCTGTACATCCAATCCCATATCTTTAAGCTTATTGATCCCATTCCAAATTGCTGTACGACTTACCCCAAATCGGTGAGCCAGCGCCTCGCCAGAGTGAAATTTCCCCTCATCCAGGGCCGCCAATAACTGTTCCAGTCTCATGATCTAAACTTCGCTCCAAAAACTAACACTCAATAACCCTTGTTCCGCGCATCTGTTTTTCGATGAGCACCTATGGTGGGGGAATAATACCCAACCCTTTCTCTGCGCTCGCTCTTTTTTAAGCCACCAGATGCTGCAGCACCAAAACAGGAGGCTTTTTATTCTGCACTAGCGTGAAATCTGCGTCCACAACCCAGTTAAGCCATTATTTCCTGAGCAATCTACTGCCTCGGAACTCAATTCGTTAACTTTAGCACTCATCATCGGTACAGAATCTGAAAACACTAACACTGCCAGATGGCTCAGATTCAGATTGTCCACACTCGTCACTCTTCTCACTTTCAATGCAGGGTTCAAAACG
>CAYYRK010000147.1:0-2969 GCA_964473915.1 uncultured Pseudomonadales bacterium | reverse complement strand
GCAGGGTTCAAAACGACTCACCTCGTCAATAATATCCTTGTCACAAAAACCTGCCAGGCGCTCCTTTTCATCGCAAAGCAGAAGGCCATCTTCCTCTTCTGGTTTATTTTCATACCATCGTGAACCCAGAGTCTGAGGCTGACCGAAGCGGTAAAGGATTTTATGTTTAAAGCGGCCATTCTGATACCAGCCGATTTCATATCCGTGCTGAATCCCATTATGAAAAGCTATCTTCAAGGCGATTTTTCCATCTGGATATCTAGCCAACCCAGTACCACTATACGGGGAGCCCTCACCTACGAAATATCGGGTACCATCACGCATTTCAAGCAACTTAATGTCAACTTCCCGGCTCTGGGCGCCAGCCACTCCAGCAAAGACCACAAAAATAATAAACAGTATCTGGCCAAATCTATTTTTCAAGGTGCTGTAGTTCATTATGATTACTGCTCCACCCAAACATCCGCTAATAATGAGGAGAATCGACCTGCCTGCAAAACCCCGTCCTCTCCGGATCCTGCGTCACCGACCTGATTTCATCAATCGACACAATATCGTACCAGGAGCACATTTTAAACCTCGTATCAACTGTAAATTGATCTGCCTCCAGGGAATATTCGATAATTATTTTTTACACAGAGCCCCTTACCCCCTCCAGCTAATCAGGCCCAATTTTATGGGGGCATGTTAACACCCGCTGCCTTTTAGGCACTGTACAGTGCTCTGAACACTGAGCCGTTCTGCGGGATACTTGTCAATATATGCAGATAGTTGCGGGCTCACCAAAACTAGTCCGAATATTTATCCGCTACCTAACGGCGAGAGGGGGGTACGCCCCTGTTGTGAATAGAATAAAAAAAGCCTGACTCTAGGCCAGGCTTACAAGTCTTACAAGGGAGGAGGAAACACAACTAACTTAAGTTGCGTTAAATATAGAGCAGCGCAGGATCAATTAGTTCCCCAATAATTTAAATATATCTCAGCAGGAACCCTGTATCCGATACAGTATGCAGATCCATTATAAAAGCACCATACTGGGCGTACGCAACACACTCTCAACTTCATCTGCCGCCTTTATGAAATACCTGGGTTAGCTACGACTCGATCGACTGCCTGATGGTATTGGCGATAAATCGTGCGGTAATGGGGATGCCATCAAAATGTAGAACAGGAACCAGTTTTTCTGACGGTAGTTCACACTCATTAATCAGCAGACGGCGCATCTGCCCGTCACGATTTTGTTCAATCACAAAAACTTTTTCATGCTCCTTGATAAATTGCTCCAGATCCTGATTGAAGGGAAAGGCCCGGATACGCATTGTGTCCATGCCAATATTATCATCCCACAGCATCTCTACCGCCTCGTAGCTGGGCGATGCGGTCGAACCAAAAAATATTGCCCCGTAGGGAGTTTGCTGCTGGGCTTGCTTGATTTTAGGTGTGGGCACATGGTGTTTTGCCGTCTCAAATTTTAAAAGCAGCCGTTCCATATTCCTTACGTAGGCATCGCCGCTTTCGGTATAGCTGGCAAACTCATCCTTGGAAGACCCTCGGGCAAGAAATGCGCCCGTTTCCGGATGTGCCCCCGGGTAGGTTCGGGGGGAGATCCCGTCACCATCGGCATCAAGATAGCGTCCAAACTTTTCTGTCAAGCTTTCCAGATCTGTGGCATTGAGTATCTTGCCGCGATCATATTTTGAGCTATCGTCCCACACCAATGGCGGGGACATATGGGCGTTCATGCCAAGATCAAGATCCGAGAGTATGATGATTGGTGTCTGTAGACGTTCTGCGAGATTAAAGGCCTGCGCGGTCATCTCAAAACATTCACTGGCAGTGGCAGGAAACAGCAGCACATGTTTGGTATCACCATGTGAGGCATAAGCCGCCGCGAGCACGTCTGATTGCTGGGTACGTGTCGGCATACCTGTAGATGGGCCAGCACGCTGCACATCAACCAATACAGCGGGCACTTCGGCAAAATAGGCAAGTCCCAGCAACTCGCTCATTAATGAAAGCCCCGGGCCACTGGTTGCGGTAAAGGCACGTGCGCCATTCCATGAGGCACCTATCACCGCACCCAGCGCAGCAAGCTCATCCTCCATCTGCAGGACCGCATAATTATGCTTGCCAGTGCCGGGGTCTATTCTCAATCTTTTAGCATATTTTTCAAATTGCTCCGCAACTGATGTAGCTGGGGTAATAGGGTACCAGGTGGCCACCGTCGCGCCACCATAGAGTGCCCCCCAGTGCTATAGTTGTATTGCCATCCATCAGGATATGATCCACACCGAAGATGTGATCGGCGACATTGCCACACTGTTCAACACAAATATCCAGTGGACAATCAAAATTGTCGATCGCATATTGATAACCTAATTCAAGCGCACGTACGTTGGCGGCAATCAGGTCTTGCTTATCTTTAAATTGCTCCTTCGCTAGATCGTTTAGAATTGTAAAATCAATATCCAGGAGGGCTGCAATCGAGCCAATATAGATCATATTTCTGAGCAACACCCTCTGACGCACCCCCTTGAACTCAGCTTTGCATATCTGAGTAAAAGGGATACCGATAAAGGTGATGTCGGCGCGCACTATTTCCGGGTTTAGAGGTTCAGTCGAGTCATAGATGCAGTATCCGCCAGGCTCAATTTCACGAACATCATCTACCATGCTTTGCGGATTGATACAGACGGCAATATCGACTCCACCGCGCCTGCCGAGATAACCTTTATAGCTTACCCTGACCTCATACCAGGTTGGTAACCCCTGGATATTGGAAGGGAAAATATTGCGGGGGCTGACAGGGAGATCCATTCGAAAAATAGCTTTGGCAAATAACTGGTTGGCGCTGGAGGAACCTGTGCCATTAATATTGGCAAACTTGATCACAAAATCATTAGTAGCTGCTATATTTTTCATAGTAAACCGATCCTGCTGGAATGCGCCGATCTCGTGCTACCTAAATA
>CAYYRK010000146.1:0-6375 GCA_964473915.1 uncultured Pseudomonadales bacterium | reverse complement strand
TTTCATTATAAGAATTTTCTACTTAAAACTCCTTTGGTTTTTAGGGGGGATTACAGTATTAGGCTTTATAATCGTCCTCTAAATACTAGCGGAGTGGAATGTCAAAAGTTTCCATAAGTCGATTCATCCGCTTGCGGAATTCCCGACTTATGCTTTCCATATCATGATGTTGAACTACAGCTGTTGGGGTAATCGTTATCAAAAGTTCAGTACGTTTTTCCTCATCCGATTGCGACCCGAACAACGCCCCTAATACCGGAATTTTGCTTAGAAAAGGGATCCCTGAAGATCCATCAGTTTTGTTTTGTTGAATCAAACCACCAAGCACAATAGTCTCACCGCTTTGAACCGCCACCTTACTCTTGATTTTGCGCTTTAAAAAGGCTCTTTGACCGGTTGCTTCATCAATGTTGCCCACATCGGTTACATCCTGGGTGATCTCCATGATCACCAACCCCCCAGCATTCACTCTGGGCGTTACACTTAAACTGACGCCGGTATCCTTAAATTTAATATTTTCAGTGACGGTACCACCATCGGAAACAGAGGTACCTGTTCGAACAGGCTGTTGATTACCCACTGTAATCTCCGCTGTTTCATTATTTAGCACTAGAATTGAAGGGGACGACAGCACTTTTACGTTTGACTGCTTATCAAGCGTATTAATTACCGCCTGCCAACCACCAAGCAGGTCACTGGCCAGGAATGAAAACCCTGGCACAGTTGCAGCAATTCCTGCACTGCCAAGATCCAACGTTGCTAGCCCAATATCCCCACCATTGAACTCATTTTCAAAAAACCACTCCACCCCAAAACGCAGACTGTTATCCAGCGAAACTTCCCAGATAGAAACCTCGACCAATACTTGGGCCGGCACCACATCCAGTTTTTTTAGTGTGGCACGTATTGTTTTCCATATTTTTGGTTCGGCCATGACCAACAATGAATTATTCGATGTGTTAGCTACTATTTTTGGGGCTCTGGAGTTTTCTGAGCCCGATGAATCTCGAGTCCTGGATATCGTCTGGTTTGCTGTGCCACTGGTTTTTTTAGCTCCCACCTTCTTAACAGACTGGCCTGGCGCACTTTTTCCGCTTGAAGAGGGCTCGTCCAACAAACGACTGTTTTTACCAAAAAACTTGCTCAATAATGTTTCAAGCTCTTCCGCATCACCATTTTGAACCTCATAAACATACAGCTGAACAGCCTGCCTGCCATCTACCTCCTCTTCATCACCCCCAACCTCCAGATCATCCAGACGCTCTATCCAGGTTTTTACTGTTCCCAAATAGTGGGAACGCGGTGTTATCACCATGACACTATTAAGCTCCTCCATGGGGACTAACTTAACAACTCCGGCTAGCGGACTCATCGCTTCATTGCCAAGCAGGTTGTTAAAACGCTCTACTAAAACAGTCGCCCCCACGTTAAATACTTCATAGATCCCAAACGACATCCCTTCCAGAACATCAAGATCAAACATGGTGAGGGTGCGCACAATCACATCCATTTGTGGAGCAGGGGCAGCCAGCATCAGAAGATTACGTACGGGGTCCATATGCAGAATATTTTTTTCAGCGCCCAAGGATCTCAGTATTTTTTGTGCCTCCAACACGGAGATATAAGCTAACGGGACAATTCGATTGGTATATCCTGGGGCTGAAAGGTTCGTCATATCAGTGCGCACCGGCATCTCCTGGCGCAAGCGGGCCGCCGTACCTAACCGATAGATACCATCCTGAGATTTCACCATCACAACCCCATTGGCTGCAAGCAGTGATTCAAGCAGCCCCAGCAATGCCTGCTCACTAATGGGGTTCACGGAACTTAATGTCACCGCTCCATTGATCGGTCCCTCAATAGTATAGGTTGCCTTAAGCATTTCACCCAGAATAACCTGCACCACGTCCAGTAGAGGTGCCCCACGAAAATCAACCTCTATGTCACCGTCAGTGGTTCGGCTAAGCCCTGAGCCAAAAACCCCCTCCCTGACAAAAGTATCGGTACCCGCATGCTCATACACCGTGCGTTCCTGAATGATCTTCTTTGTTTCAGGCGCTGTTTCGAGCTCTACATCTTGACCGGCATTACTACCCATAGTTATCGGAGCAGATGCGGGGTCAATATCTCTTGAAGGAGCCATGGCATCTATAGCAGCGCATCCTGGCAACCCAAACAGTAGCAGTACGAACAAGAAGCAGGATTTTAAATCCCCTATAAAAAATTTCACGAATAGATTCTTTTTCAAAGGTAGTATCTTCTCTTTTTAATCCACAAAATAGTGGAACTCAATCTAAGCGGTGCAATTTGATCCTGTCGGACCCTGCTTGACTCTCCGGCAAAATCAGTTTCTCTTTACCGCGAACTAACACGGCTGAACCATCTGATATATGTATAACGATCCAACCCGCTATCTCCTGCCCCTCCTGCACCGCACTCACTGTACCATCAACTTTAATCCAAACCTGTTTTAGATCGTCCTTCATCAAAAATCCCATAAATTGCAGGCTGGATGATGCCGTATTCTCAATGGGTGTCACTTCAACTTCCTTAGCAGGTTCAATCGGTCGCCGCTGTACCCAAAAAAGTGGCCTGGCAAGTGATTCGGAGAAATCTCCATCCCAGATATCCTCACCTAATGAAATTTCTGGCAACACATATTTTTTATATTTTAACTTGCCAGAATTTTCTATATCTATAACAGCCAGGATCCATGGAACAACCGCCAGCGCAACCATGAGCACACAGGTCAAGATCAGCACTTTACTTATGGTCTTTTCCACTAAACTTCAGGCCTCATTTTCTCTCTTTATCCCCTTGTGGCGCATAAGACATAACGGTTAGTTGCGTCAACATCAACTGCTCACCCTCTCGCAGGGTAACCTGACGTTTGCCCCTGCGAACCTTTTTTCGTTGCCACTGTTGTTTCAGGCCCATCTCTTCAATTAGCATCAGTGGTTCACTACGCTCTATTTCGTAAATAATATTCATCATGGATTCAATCGATCCAATAAAATTAATTTTAATACCGGATGCTCTGTATTGATCCCCCCGTCCACTCTGGGGCTTTACGGTCTGAACGGTTGCCCCGTGATGCGCAACAATATCGGCAACACGCTTCTGTATATCAAGAGATATCTGCTCAGGGGACTGGCCTGCTTCATACACCCACTTCCCAAAACCACGATTTTCAAACTCATCATAAACTTGAAATATATAAGCTTTGGAATCGACAATAGATTGAAGTTTCTGCAACATCCTGGCGTCCCTTGAAATTTCGGCATCATAAGCGCTGAATTTTGCCAATACCGGGGTAAGCAATACCATTGCGATCAGGGCAACTATCGCAACAACAATCCCCCACGACAGCAAAAGCCGGGTATCAAGTGTAACGTTTCGCATCAGGGTAAATACCGCCTTTCCAAAACCAGCTGAATACTGAAACTATCCAGACCTGTTCGTGCATTACGGTTCACAGCAGATGTAAATTTTGCTGACTTTATTATAGGCGAGGCCTCTAACTTTGCTATCAGTGCTACCACATTTTTGCCCTGTCCCTTGAGGGTAATCTCTCCCCCTTTAAGTTTTAGCTGGGGAACGTAGGCTTCATCAGGAAAAATTCTACTTAACTCATCTATAACCTTTGCTATAGGTGGATTTTCAAGTTTTTTATCCATCAAATAGTTCAAACCCTTCAGACTCCCCTCCAGGGAAAGCTTTTTCTCCATCACCTGTGCGGCACCTTCTCGCAACGCCTCTATCTGTTGTTTTTGCTCTAACATCAATGATCTTTTTTGAATCAGTGGAGAAAACACAGCCACGCCTACGCTCATCCCCAGCAGGAGCAAAAGCCATGCATTACGATTCAGACGTATCCTGGACCTGGTTTCGCCTAACAGATTAATGCTGTCCCCCGCCTGCTCGGTGGTTATACGATCCACTGGCAAACCGGTCACTCTTGACAGCTCCTGCAGTCGAGTATCAATCTGTAATTTTGGCAATACCAGAAGCTCAACCCATAATTTTTTCGTCACCCTGTTTCTACTGGTAACCAGCAGGTCAAAATATACCTGGTCGCTCCTGAAAGGGGTAAGTTTCTCTATCTGGAAGCCAACAGCACTTCGCAACTCGCCCTCTACCTGTATGGGCAGTTCAAGCTGATGCGTGAGAATATCATTCTCATCAATATTCAAGACCAGGGAAAGATCCTTAAGCGACACTGAGCCCCATTGGCTAATCTCGTTAAGAATCAGGGAATCGGGCTGTTCACCCAGCGTTAGCGCCTCAAATTGATCGATAGGCCGCCTGTGATCGGCATAGTGATAATCGAACGAAAACTTCCCCTGTGCCCAGGTGACGACAATACGTGGCGTTGGCCGCTGAAATGCGGCTTTTATTTCAGGGCTGATACTGGCAGAAAGCACGCGCAGCCATGTAGACAGCAGCGCTGCGAGATCAACCCCGAAAAGCGTCCATTTATCCGATGTTGGCAGTTTTATTCCGCTGATACCCATTACTTATTCATCACTGATTTGAACGGGTGAAGTATACCTACTCCACTGCTTTATATGATAGGGGGGCTGATCACCTTTTAATTCAAAAGTGGGTTCACTAGCACCAAATGATACCGTCAGTTGCAGCCCATTATCCTGTTTTTCCTCATTAACCACCAATGTCATTTGAATCCTATAGGTATCAGATTGGTTAACTGCAAAAAAACCATCATCAGATATTAATGGATCTGATTCATCATCAAGCCCAAACTCATCAGTTTTAATAGCTTCGCCGCCCAGCAACTCGATCAGTTCAGGTGAGGCATGCCGGGGATTAACAGTTTCACTTTTAGAGTACAGGCTCACATATTCTTTAAGTCGATTTGATAACAGCGGTGTCATACCCAGCACAAGCTGCAATTCACCTGCCGATTCAAAATTGTTGTTTCTAGGCTGCCATGCCAGGCCTGCCGCTTCATACTCATCCTTTTCAGCCCCCAACTCCAGTGGAAGATCATCAGGATCACGCCAATCAACAATGGCTGCAGCAAGGCTCTGGGCATCAACAACATCTTCAGAGAGGTTGCTGATCAATACCTGTAGCATCTCAACGGGTGCACTATTTAAGCTAACAAAAGATGCCTCTGGGATCATCCGGAAATTGACTACCTGGCTGCCGATAATAATTTCCTGCTCACTACCTTCCAGAGCCCTGAGTTTTTCCGCATCAAGCGCCATCACTTTAGCCAGATAGCTAACGACACCCTCTGCAACTGCATGCATGCTTGCATCACTGACCATTCCCCTGACAATACCCGTCTCAACTCGGATACTGCGAGTATAGGTTGCCAATAACATTGACAACAGCATAATCACCCAGAGAACAATAATGAGCACCGCACCACGTTGCCCCTGACAATAACCTACAAAGGTTTTCATCCGCTATTAACCCTGAGGCTTAATATCGGCCAGGATTGTTCCGGCTCATGCACGCTCATGCGAACCAGTGCGGGAGGGCTCGCTTGACCGGACCAATCCTGCTGCCACCCGCCCGAATCATCTTCGCTATTTGCTTCTGAATAATATTCAAACTGTACCTGAAGATCTTCACTGACAAGCAGAAACTCACTATCTTCAAATATTTCATCCTCCGACAAGCCTGTGGCATATCGGCCAAACCTTATCCATAACCCCTGAGCCCCATCAAGCCCGGAAACAATTTCAATCAGATATTGCTCCCCATAGGTCGACATAGACAGGGGTGCGACATACCTTATTCTATCTTCATTGCCGTCAAAAGAGCTTATCTGGACATTATGCCTTCCCGTCAAAACAGCCGGCTCTATATCAAGCAGGTGCCTGCGAACCAGGTTAACCAGTTGCCGAGAATCTTCCATTTTATTGATATGCTCTTCGGCTATCTGCATGCTGTGAATGCCGGTTCTGAAACTTGAAAAAAGTGCCAGGCTGATCAAACTGGTCAACATCAGGACGACCAGCACCTCAATCAATGTAAAACCTGAGCGTCGGCCAACCATTAGTTGACTGGCTCCTGCCTTAGCGAATAAAGACGGAAAGCTTTATCTTTACCAAATTCTGGCCAGGCAACCTCAACCGTTACTAATAACAGACCTTGCAGCGACTCACCTGCGAGCATGGCGGTATCGTCCCAGGGTTCAAAACGGATTATCCAGCTAAAATCCGTACCCTCTTCAACCCCCTCTATCTCACCCTCCTCCACAGGGTGGATCAGCCCCACCTCATTGAAGCGCGATTCAGCAATCAGGGCAGCCAAACCGTAATTATCGGTGCTTCCCAAATTTCGCAAACCACCGGCAAATCCCTGCATAATAACCACCAGCACCGCCGACATCACCACAAA
>CAYYRK010000145.1:0-6379 GCA_964473915.1 uncultured Pseudomonadales bacterium | reverse complement strand
GGGATAAAGGCATCACGCCGACACGCTCCCTTGGAGTTAATGGACGTTCCTGGGGTGTTGCAACCGACAATGCCCCACTCACGCACCTCCTCTAGACTCAGGTCCCGATGGTGATCCAGCATACTCGGAATGGCAACCTCATCGTTACGGATGGAGGGACTACCCATGCCTGAACGCATCACCTCAACCAACCTTCTTAAATGATGCTTCTTGGTTTTGGTGCACCAGCGAAACTTAACATCTGGAAAATGCAACCGGTAACCATCCCACACGTCCAGTATCAGCATGGTAAGATCGGTCACTGCGTCATTTCCGTTGGCAAGTTGGCCGCCAATGGTGATCACAGAACCATCACGGGTTCCCAGGGTCGCTCGCTCCAGGCCACCAAACCGCGACGTGGTTCCGCCGACCTCATGGAATTTAGCCGCATAGCATGCCAGAATCTCACCCGCCTGTATCCGTGAGAGACTTTTATCCTTGATGACGTCCTGTTCATACCACTTCCAGAATATCCGGTCAGGCAAAAAGGTCAGTGATTGGCAGAAGGTTTCGATATTGTAATCAACCAGGAAACAGGACCAGTAGAGTTGCATCGCCTCGCCGAATGTACGGGGTGCATTTTCAGCCACCCAATCACAGTTGGCAGCAGACTCCGCCAGTATCGCCCTGGCATCGTCATCAGGCATCTGATCCATTGCCTCTCTGGCTTGGGTTGCATGCCGTTTAATCCAACGGCTCACCGCTTCAGTTGAGCGAATAGACGCCCTGGCATTGGAGATCTTATCCTGCAACACCTCTGCCGCCTCACCGCTGGCGCTTTCTAGCTCCTGCTCAAACCTCAGTACGCTCTCCTGTTTGAGTTCAATGATCTTCTTCAAGCCAAGATCAAGATACCAGTTATGGTCAGGATTGGCGCGCATGCCTGTAGTGCCGACAGGCTCAAAATATCGACCCGGCGCCTGAGGACAATAATATAGCTGAAACTCCTTTTCGGTAAATTCATCCTTAACTTTGAACACCGTATTGTAGGCGCCAGCCAGCTTCTCCAGTCGTGTATACTGCTCATCATCCAACGGGGTCTGCTTGTCACCCTGCCAGACACAGATCCGCTCTTTGCCTGCCCTTTCTCTAGCGTTAGCAAACTGGGTCCATGGCGATCCCAATGGATCAAAGGTAATGCCGTGTGGGTTGCTGGAATGCATGCCCAGCAAACGATCGTACGGACGGAAGGTGATTTGCTGATCATCAAGGTAACTGACCAAAGCATCAGCGGCCAGGTCGGACGGATGCGTCTGCGGATTGCTCTCATACAGTTCGGCCAGCATATTGGCCTTTGTTGCGTCAATATACCAGTCTTTATCCTTGTAAAAGTCTGGTTCAAGCACCTGTATCTTGTCAGCAACATCCCAGCGGAATTTCCACATCTGCGGAGTCACCCACTTCCAACCCTCTTTGGTCGGCATCCCTGCCGCCCCCAGGTTGACATCAACAGTGGATGGATCCAGTAAATATTGTGTTTTTGATGCTTCCTTCACTTTAGTTTTGGTTATCGCCATGCCCATAAAAATTCTCCAAATCAAATAAACAATTCGTTAAGCTAACTCCCTTACTTCATCAAATTCGCGCCTATCGCCTCTCCCAAGTAACTACCCAGGTGGAGGGATTTTACGTACCACGCCAGCACAATATTGCTGGGTCAGACAACCAACCTTGTCATGAAATGACTTTAAGTTATATATGGTATATGATTTGTCTTCAGGGCAAAGAGTACGCCTATCCTAATCAAGAAGCAATAAGGCCTCTTGAGCGGGGAAGAGAGGGGGAGGTATTTTTGCGAAATTCGCCTGCACACCCTCTCTTAATTTGGCCAGCTACGGGGGCCTAAACTGTGGTCTCCGGTGCATTACTATAATAAAACAATCATCTGTAAGGAGTATAAAAACAATGGTAGGGATAACCTCTTTTGGCGCCTATATTCCACTGCTACGGCTAAGCCGCAAATCTATTGCGGATACCGATGCCTGGCTAGACCCCGGTCTGGCCAGCAGGGGCAAAGGCGAAAGAGCCATGGCTAACTGGGATGAAGATCCCGTAACTATGGCTGTCGAAGCGGCACGAGATTGTATCTCGACGTCAAGCAAACCAATCGATGCACTGCTTTTGGCAACCACCAGCGCTCCATTTCTGGATCGTCAACATGCGGGCATAGTCAACACAGCCCTGCAGCTGGGTGAAGAGACCGCCGTCCTAGACGTAACCTCGTCACAACGGGCCGGCACCTCCGCTCTACTGCAGGCACTAGCGGCCGCCCAGGGCGGCATGTACCAAAATATTCTGGTAATTGCCGCTGACAAACGTCAGGCGCAAGCAGTTTCTCCGCAAATTTTCAATAATGGTGACGGCGCAGCTGCGGTTAGCGTAGGGCAGGAAGATGTACTGCTGAACTACCTGGGTGGTACCTCTGTGACCGTTGATTTTGTTGATCACTACAAGGCGAAAAATCACGAGTTCGATTTTACCTGGGAGGAGCGCTGGATCAGAGATGAGGGTTATCTGAAAATTGTTCCTGCAGCTATTGAATCTGCCCTGAAAAAAACCGCGCTGGAAGCCAGTGCCATCGACCATTTTATCATGCCAGGCACTATCAGCAGAGTTCAGGCCATGGTTGCCAAAAAAGCCGGTATTGCTGCAGAGACGATAGCCGATAACCTGCACGCTAATTGTGGCGAGACAGGTACCGCACACCCACTGGTAATGTTGCTTAACACGATCGAGGGTGAGGTCAGCGCCGGTCAAAAAGTTATGCTGGTCGGCTTTGGCCAGGGCGCAGATGTCCTGATCTTTGAAATTACCGACAAACTAGCCAAAAGAGCCCCAACCAGGGGTGTAAAAGGCTCACTGTCCAGACGCCGGGAGGAGACCAATTATCAAAAGCTACTGGCTTTTAATGATCTGATTAAAGTCAATAAAGGGATGCGGGCCGATATTGACAACCCAACAGCTCTTTCTGTGGCCTACCGTCACCGAGATATGTTACTTGGGCTAGTGGGAGGTCGATGTCCCTCCTGTGATACCCCCCAATTTCCTGCTGAAGGGGTTTGTGTCCACTGTCACCGCACCGGCGAACTAGAACCATACAGTTTTCGTGAAGAACCGGCACACGTCTTGACCTGGTCAGCCGATTATCTGACCTATATCCCCAATCCGCCGTCTCATTACGGCATGATTGAGTTCAAAAATGGCGGGCGCTTTATCACTGATATCAGCGATGTTTTACCCGGTGAGGTTGAGGTTGGCATGCCGGTTCGCATGGTCTTTCGAGTCAAGAGTATCGACCCGAAAAGAGGCTTTGTGAACTACTTCTGGAAAGCGGTTCCGGAATAGATTCAATAACTCAACCTAAAAAACGCAGTCGGATCACGAAGGCCTGCACAACACCTTGACGCTCTTGTGGTGCATCTGCGGTTTCCAGGTTCAATGGTTTTAAACTTATTGAAATAAACGAGACGAGGTTTAGACATGGCAAAAGGAATTAAAGATAAAGTTGCTATTCTGGGTATGGGCTGTTCAAAATTTGGCGAGCGCTGGGACTGTAGCGCTGAAGATCTGATGTTGGAAGCTTACAATGAAGCGATAGCCGATGCGGGAATTCAGACCGATCAACTCGATGCCGCCTGGTTATCTACTCATGTCGATCACATCAGCGTAGGCAAGGGTGGACTGCCCCTGTCGATGACCTTGCGGCTACCCAACATTGCGGTAACCCGAGTAGAAAATTATTGTGCCGGGGGCTCAGAAGCCTTTCGTGGTGCTGCGTACGCAGTAGCCTCAGGTGCTGCTGACATTGTTCTGGCACTGGGTGTAGAAAAGCTTAAAGACACCGGTTTCGGTGGCCTGTCCCCCTCTGTAACAGGCACTCTAACGCCACTCTGGGCAGCAACAGGCTCTGCGCCGGGCAACTTTGCCCAGCTGGCCAGCGCCTACGCAGCAAAGCACAGGGTCAAACCAGAAGACTTGAAGCGTGCCATTGCCCATGTCTCGGTTAAAAGCCATGCCAATGGTATAAAAAGCCCTAAAGCCCACCTGAGAAAAGCAATTACTGAAGAGCAGGTACTCAACGCTCCCATGATCGCGGCTCCTCTGGGGCTCTTCGATTGTTGCGGAGTCAGTGACGGTGCGGCAGCGGTTATTCTCACCACCCCTGAAATTGCCAAAGCGATGGGAAAGAAAGATCTGGTCACCATCAAGGCATTGCAGCTAGCCCTCTCTAATGGTACAGAGGCGAGCTACAACGACTGGGATGGTAGTTATTTCCACACCACTAGAATTGCGGCAAAAAAAGCCTATGAAGAGGCCGGCATTAAAAAACCACGAGAGGAGGTCAGCATGTTTGAGGTCCATGACTGCTTCTCGATCACAGAGCTGGTCACCATGGAGGATCTCTTTATCTCTCCAGAGGGTACCGCCATTACCGATGTCATGGATGGTTTTTATGATGCCGACGGGAAAGTTCCCTGCCAGATTGACGGTGGCCTGAAATGTTTTGGTCACCCCATTGGAGCATCCGGCATTAGAATGCTATACGAAATGTATATGCAGCTTAAGGGCAGAGCGGGGGAAAGACAGCTGCCCTCTCCCTCTATCGGCATGACCCACAATCTCGGAGGCGGCCCCTCTAGAAATGTATCGGCGGTCTGCATTATTGGCGCTGAGTAACGCATCCTTCTAAAAAAGCAGGTCATCAGATGGGAGCGTAAACCTCTCATCTGATCTCCTTGGCTAACGAGATTCGATATGGGCGTCCCTTGCAGCTAAGTTCAGCAACTGTGACCTCTATACCACCGTGTAGCTGAAGCCACCCGACCGTTTGTCTGACTCACCCCCAGGAGCCTTTTTAAGGTCTATTTCACCCCTTCCGAAACATTTTCAGCTATGCCAGATAGCAGTTCATCATGCTACAATGTCCGCACTAATAAACTAAAGCCGGGAGCGGCACAGCGTTTATCGTACGAGCTGAGCTCTGGGTAACTGATAACAATCTGAATTTTGATGGAGAGCCCGAATGAAGATGGTCAATGCGATAATCAAACCCTTTAAACTGGATGACGTACGTGAAGCTTTGTCCGAGATCGGTGTGACTGGGATTACCGCCACCGAAGTCAAAGGTTTTGGCAGACAGAAGGGCCACACTGAGCTTTACCGGGGCGCTGAATATGTGGTGGATTTTCTACCCAAGGTCAAGCTGGAAATAGCCGTTGCCGACGACCTGGTGGACGATGTGATTGAGGCAATCAGCAATACTGCCAACACAGGGAAAATCGGTGACGGCAAAATATTTGTTTTTGGTCTGGAACAGGCTGTCCGAATTCGAACGGGTGAGGTGGGTGACAGCGCCATCTGATTATAACCGGGGGGGAGCACGTCCAGCCAGCGCCCCGTTCGCCTCTGTCAGGCTCTTCTACTTTAATTGGCAAAACAGGAGTTATGCTTGGCGAATATTGTGGGCAAAAGAACGCCTAAAGTGGTCGCTAATTTTATTCGCGGCAGTCACTTTTTGCTGACCGGATTCAAGCTGATTACTCAGCCAAAAATTAGACAGTTCGTGCTCCTGCCTCTCGCGATTAATATTAGCCTGCTCTCATGGCTTATCTATTACAGTTATAGTCGCTTTAGTGGCTGGCTGGAGGCCTGGATCGGATGGTTGCCAGACTGGTTGGGGTTTGTCGACTGGCTACTCTGGCCACTCTTTTCTGTAGCAATGCTTGCTATGGTGATTTTAGGCTTTTCTTTCCTGGCAAATCTGATTGCAGCGCCCTTTAACGGTTTTTTGGCCGATGCAGTACAAAAACATATTAGCGGTAAAAAGTCCCCGGATTCTGGGCGCAATATCGGCTTGGAAATAGCGCATGCACTCGGCCGCGAACTGCAAAAAATGAGCTGGTATCTACCACGAATTCTGCTGCTCTTTATTCTGAGCTGGATACCATTGATTAATTTTGCAGTGCCTTTTTTGTGGATGCTTTTTGGTGCCTGGATGATGGCGGTCCAGTATCTAGATTACCCTATGGATAATAACCAGATATCCTTCGACAAGATGCTTTCAAGCCTTAGGATGAAGCGTTCCGTCGCCCTGGGTTTGGGTGGCAGTGTGATGTTGCTGCACATGATCCCGCTCGTTAACTTTCTGGTGATGCCAGCCGCAATAGCAGGCTCAGTCGCTTGTTGGGCGGATGATTTTCAGAAACCAGAAAACAGCCTGTAACAAAGCTATTTGGCCACTGCAAAAAACTATTGTTCAATACAGATACTATGAGACCTTTACACGAGAGATGATTTTGATTCCAGGCAAGGCAAAAAAGCGCGCAAAGAGGGAGCTTAC
>CAYYRK010000144.1:0-6381 GCA_964473915.1 uncultured Pseudomonadales bacterium | reverse complement strand
TGACCACCGAGAGCATTGGGTTGAGTGACTCATCCTCATCAAGCAGCACGTTCTATCTCCTCATTATTTTGTACATCATTGACTATTGAGCTTTCTGTACAACCCCATGCAGAGCGCGCCATCCACTCTTCAACAAAACGAATGTCATTCTGCAGCCACTGCTTGCGCACACTGGCGATCCAGAAGGTGATGGAGGCTGCCAGCAGGGCGAAGATCACGGCGGTGAAGGCAATAATCAGGTTCTCGCTGATCCCTTGCACATTGCCATTGGAGAGTGCCTTCAACGCAGGCCCCATGGGAATCATGGTGGCCACCAGCCCCAGCATCGGGGCGATGCGGGTGGTGATGCGCAGATAATCCAGCTCATGCATGGCAGAAAGTTCCAGATCCTCTCGTTTGGCCCTGGGGTTTTTTCTGATGTAGTCAAGCATGGAGTAGCCCTTGATGCGGGCGGGTTCGCTGGCCAGTTGCATAGCGTTCAGCGCTTTTCTGCCTCGGTTTCTTTGTACAAGCAGTGTTCCGAAAATGCCCAGTGAAAAGAGTGCGTAGATAAAAAAGGCGATCACACTTAGCTGTACTGGCAGCAGAAAAATACCGGAAATCTCGTACAGATAGGTGTCTAGAGAAAGCATGTTGTGCTCCTTGGTTTTAAACAGACGTGGATGCTGAGCTGGTCAGATGCCGAGGTACGACAACCTGGCGTTGTGGTACCTCGGTGGTTGCTTGGGAGCACGTAAGTTATTTCATGCGTATTCCCTGGCAGCTTGTTGGACTTGGCATTAATCTACTGCGGAAAATCCAGATTTAGTCATATTTTTCGATCTTTCTTGTTAACTAGCCCACTATTCGCCTCGCAACATCAGAAAATCTATCTCAAATTGACTTTTACTCGCTACGATCAGCCAGGTCCGACAGGCTGCTAGAAGGTCATCCTGGCACCAACAAAGTAGAAGCGACCACGCTCTTCGGTATCGAAATTGTCGTCCTTCTCTTTTAGCCGGGTATCACTGATATTGGTTACACCGGCTCTAAGCTCAATTATGCTGGTTAGTTTTTTGGACAGGGTCAGATCAAGCAGGGAGTATCCTGGCACTTTATCGTCTTCGGCATCATCCATATATTGTGAGCCGATATATTCCCAATTGAGCGCAGTGGTAAGTCCCCAGGGGACGTAGTGATGGGTCAGCAGAACGTTACCGCTGTGGTGGGAGCGGTATGGGAGCTGTTTGTCGTCATTATCACCATCCTCGGTATCCAGATAGGTGTAGTTGGCGGCAAATTCCAGTGCATCGGTAATAGGTCGACTGAACTCCAGTTCCAGTCCCTGAGTTATGGCGGTGCTGACATTGGAGTATTGGTGAATATCATAGGTGAACGGGAAAACTACCTCTGTGGTTCCGGTGTCCCTGGCGATAATCAGATCTTCAATATCGTTATAGAAGAGTGCAGCCCTTGTGTGGGTGCTGCCTGACTGGTATTCCCAGCTCAACTCCAGGCTGTCTGATGTCTCTGGCTGCAGAGATGAATTGCCAACAAAGCTGTGACCCACGCCGCCACCGAAGGGGATATAGCTGTGATAGTCATCAGAAGACTCGGTTACCGTGGGGGCCTTGAAGCCATGACCATAACCCAGGTTAATGCGGTGCTCATCATTGACTTCGTAATCCAGATAGACCTTTGGACTGAACTCATCACCGAATTTCTCATGATCATCGTAGCGCAGCCCCAGAGTGACACCGAGGCGGTCATCCATAAATGAAAGATCATTTTGAACAAACACAGAGGTGTAGTCGGCTTCACCCTTGAAATCAGTTTTTGTCGGGTCATCGTAATTTTTTTTGTACTCCTCCCTGCGTAGTTCTGAGCCGAGAATCAGTTGGCTGCTTTCAGAGAGGGATTTTATCAGGTCAATGGTGAAGACGGTGTCGGTCAGGTAGTGGTGGTATGAACGGGGAATGAAATAGTCATCGGAATAGCTCTCGTAGGCCTTGGCGTCCACCGTTAAATCACCAAAGTGGCCCTTGTAACCTACAGAATAGATATGGTTCTCGATATCGTAATATTTAGATCCGGCCTTGTTACGATGCTCATCTGCGCGGTTGGTATCCAGTGATACCTGATGCTGTGGATTGAATTTAAGTACCAGGCCAGCATTATAGGTATCAAGATTTTTCCCCTCCATCTCGGTGATGAGCACACCATGGCTGAGGTCGCCATCTTTATCTTCTGTGGGCTGGGTGTATGATGACTCCACGCCCAGGTTAACTGAAAGATATTCGCCAATACGCCCACGGGTGCTAAAGGCCAGGGAAGACTCATCTCCGCCGTTGCCGTTGTCCAGCTCCCCTGCGTAGAGATCAACAGCAGACTGCCATTTTTCGCCTGCTTTTTTGGTCACAATATTGACCACCCCCGCCATACCTGCCGAGCCATAGAGGCTGGACATGGGGCCGCGTACAATCTCGATATGATCGACGCTCTCAATGGGTAGTGCATTGAGCTGGAAATTGGAATGACCCACCTGAGCGTCGGTATTGGTCAGGCGTTTGCCATCAATCATGATTAAGACATGACTGCTTGACATCCCCCGGATCTGGATTGCCTTGCGCCCTGAAATGGAGCTGCTGTTTACACCTGCGGAAACTCCCGTGGTTCTACGAATGGCGTCCATGACATCCTTTGCCCCGGATTGACGAATCTCTTTGGCGGTAACAATGCTGAAAGAGGCGGCGACATCTTCAGGAGCCATCTCCGCTTTGGTGACAGAGACCTTAATAGGATCAAGTGCCTGCTCAGCAGCATGCAGTGGGTTGAGCGCCAGCAGGATGCTGCTGGCCAGTAATAATTTGGTTGGTTGCACAGGTGTTCCCCATCTATATTAATTGAAACAAAAGCCAAAATAGCTGGTGAGACCTAGCCCCCCCCCTCATATATATCGGAGTGAAGTACCGAGCCAGACTGGCTGATGCTCAACTTCCCGGATAAACAGAGAGGCTGTGCAGTGAGGTTGCATGATATATCCAACGTGCACTATAATGCAAATACGAATCGTTATCATTACTATTAGCGGTAAAAAACAAATTACGGTTGTAACCCCGGAGTAACCATGATGCCTGAAGATACCCCACTCCTGAGTGGGCATAATGTACTGCTTGACCCGTTCATAAAGATAATTGATGCTGGCGGTCCGGTTATGTTTATTTTGTTGTTGATGTCGCTGTTTGGGCTGACTGTTTTTATCCTGAAACTAATCCAGTTTTGGCGCTCTCATATCCTCGTATTTACACCGGTTCACACGGCGCTGGCTTATTGGAAAAAACAGCAGTGGCAATCTGCATGCAGCACCCTGAGTGCCAGCAAAAACCCTGCGGCAAAGATAGTGGAAAGTGCCATGAGCGGTATTCGGGGTGGCTATTCGCCGGATCTGATCCGTGAAGAGGTAGAGCGTATGGCCAATGAAACCATTGAAGACCTGCGCAGCTATCTACGAGCCATTGAGGTGATTGCTTCACTTGGCCCGCTGCTGGGTCTGTTTGGTACTGTGCTGGGAATCATTGATGCCTTTCACCAGATGGAAAAGGCCGGTAGCAATATTGACCCCAGTCAGTTATCAGGAGGAATATGGGTGGCGTTGCTCACTACGGCAGCAGGGCTTGCTGTGGGTATGCCTGCTGTGGCTGCACTGAATTATCTGGAATCCAGAATTGAGCGTTTTGCTCATCTGACAGAAAATCTGGTGACTCAGGTATTCACCCACCCCCTCTATCTGCCTGTTGTCTCTGCACCTGATAAAATAGTGGCAGCGACCCAAAAACCGGATCAACCATGGATATCAAACAGCATCGTAAGCCAAAGCGCCTGATCAGCCTGACACCGTTGATAGATGTGGTGTTTGTCCTGCTGGTCTTTTTAATGATCTCCTCCAACCATATCAAGTGGCGGCATCTGCCTCTGCATAGTGTGCAGGCTGGTGGAGCCGGTGCAACTTCAGAATCCATATTGCTTAGACTTCAACCTCACTCGCTGGATATCAATGGTCAAGGCATGACACCTGAAGAGTTAAACGCTTTTATCCGGCAAAAGGTTGCAGTGACACCAGATCTGCACATATCGCTGCAACCGGGAAAACAGGTGGTGCTACAGCGAACCGTGGAAGTGTTGGATCAGATTGCAGCGGCGGGGGGGCGTTCTGCCTCTATTACACGCTAAGAGCCTGTTGGACTTGGTTCACTCGGCGGCTGAAGAGATAGATCGAAATTAATTACATTAATATCAATAAGATACTAGGAATTGAGCGGTCAGCTGAGGAATCCAGGTTAATGCTGATTCCGGCAGGCTCCTGGATATGAAATTCAAAAAACCACCAAGACGGGAAAGCAGCGAAAATATTATTCCCCTGATCAACATCGTATTTCTGCTACTGATTTTTTTTATGATCACTGCAAGAATTAGTGCTCAAGATCCCTTCGCCATCCAGCCACCAGCATCAACTGATGCGGCTGAGCAAGAACGTACTGATGATAATATGCTCTATCTTTCCCTGTCAGGTGAGTTGGCCTATCGTGGTGAAATAGTGACTAAGGCCGGACTGATACCCCGGCTTGATTCATCCCACTTTGGCCGGGAGGGTACGGTCTTGATGATCAAGGCTGATGCCCAAATGCCTATGCCACTGTTGATGGCCCTGCTGGATCAGTTGCAACAGGCTGATATCAACAATATTGAACTATTGGCGATCAGTAATTGATAACGCCTAACCGACTTCTCTGGTTTCCCAGCCTGGTGGCTGCTGTGGTGGTGCATGGGTTAGCTATCCTGGCGCTTGCATTGGTTAGTTCAGAGCCTCCAGGAGCGCAAGCCGAAGGTGTGGGTGGGTTAAGGGTTGGTTACGCTGGTGGTGGCAGCCGTGGCCAGCCCGCCACGCGACCAGCAACCCGGCAGAGCCAGAGTGCAATAATTGAGGCAGTTGTTCCCACAGTAGTTAGGCCAAAGTTGCAGCAACGGCAGGTGACCAGACCAGTGGTTAAGGTGCCGGCTATTCCACCACTACCCAGACCAGTTGTTTTGCCTCCTGTTAAGCAGGCTGTAGCCCGGCAAAAACCATCAACCATAGTGCGGCAAACGAATGAGCCTGTGAGTGAAAGCGCCACTAAAGATGCCATGGCAGCGGCCAGCCCTTTGGGTATCAGGCAAGCCACACAAAGTCAGGGAGAGGGTGCAGGTTCCAGTCTGCCAGGCTCTGGAAACTCAACACAGGGTGGTGGTAATCCAGGTGTTATCAAAGACTACCGGAGTGTTATTCGCGCCTGGCTTGAGCAGCACAAAAGTTATCCCAAAAGGGCGTTGCGCAGGCGTCAGCAAGGGGTTGCCATGCTCTATTTTGAGATCGACCGCAACGGTCATGTCATTATGCATGAAATTCGCCACAGTTCGGGTTATTCCATACTGGATCGTGCTGTGTATGCCATGTTGCGCAGAGCCTCGCCACTGCCAGAGGCTCCACTGGAAGTTTCTACAGAAGAACTGAAATTTATTGTTCCTGTCACTTTTAATATCCAATAAAGTTTAGCCGCAATCAAACCGTAATCTCTATAAATTACCAGCAAACTCATTACGCTAAAAACAGGAAAATCAGACCTCTTTACTGACCAGTTAACGGGATGGTGGTGACCCTTGATAAGGACAACCTTTGCTCTGGATCAATATTCATCTTGACTTCTAAATGCAAATGATTATCATTAAGATTAAATATTAAAGGAGACATGATTGTGTGCATGCGTATAGATGCCTGGCTGGAGCGTAAAAACCCTCGGATTCGATTGCTGGATGCAGACTCAGGGCGGGAATTATTTCGCCTGGGGGCTGAGCAGGTGCGTGAGCTGATGGAATCGGGTGAATTCTGCCCGGCTGATTTTGAGAATGATGTTCATTGCGCCGAAGTAATTGTGTTATTGCGGCAACAGATGGCAGGTTAGCAGGGCTCAGCCCTGTTCGGCTTCGGGTTCCCGCCTGTATGAGGCGCTCAGCATGAGCGCTGTAATCGGCCGAGTGTTTTGCACGGCAACACTATTGAGCGCCTGCTCATAACGCAACCAATTTGACTTCGGTTGCCGAATAGAAAACCAAAGTGTAAAGCTAGTTGGAATTCACCCAAAATAGAGAAATCCTGAAAATAAAACAGAAACTCTATTTGTGCCAATGGCTATCAAAAGCTGTGCCCAGAACGATTCGTATGTTTCGTGGTGCCCGTTATGCCGGAAAACCACTGGGCAGGCCGAAGAAAGTGACGGAGGAAAATCGGGAGGAACTGAAACGATTGGCGGCACAGCGGTGCGAGGAGTATCTGCAACGGATTTTGATTGAGGGCAAGTTTGGTCGGGG
>CAYYRK010000143.1:0-6433 GCA_964473915.1 uncultured Pseudomonadales bacterium | reverse complement strand
ACCAATAACCACTTGAGGATCGCGCCTTCTTTTAGATTCGCAGTATTTGCAGACGTTATCGCTTGCGATAATTCATTGCGATCAATGTCGAGAGTGCTCTCAAGCTTGGCTCCCAAGCCAAGCGATTCTATACGTGACTGTATATCTTCCAGATTGCTGTTGTGAAACACCTTCAGCTTTCGGTTTGGTGTGTCAAACTCTAGTGCTACTTCCTGTTCAAGGTCTTCCAGGGCCATTCGAATTAAACGTTCTTCAGAGGGGCAATCCATCTTAGCGACCACGAATTGGCTGACATAGGCGTTTTCAGCGTCCCTGGGGTGCAAAATATCACCATTTTCAACTTTGTTTGCTGATTGCCTGCTGTCTTGAACAGTCATCGTGCAACTCTTTTTTACTTTGAATGGGGTACAGCTTAAACTCTATAGTAACTATAGAGTCAATTGTTGAGGTGTGTGCAGTGAAAATTGGTGAATTAGCTAAGTTAACGGGGTGTTCTGTACAGAACATACGTTTTTACGAAAAAGAAAAATTATTACCGTCGATGCGGCGTAGTGAAGGTAATTTTCGCCTTTATGACTTGGGAGCCATTGAGCAGCTAAAGTTTATCAAGCATTGTCGTAACCTTGATCTTTCGCTTGCAGAGATTCGGCAACTTATAGAGCTAAACCAGCAACCAGGTATGCAGTGTGATGATGTGAATAACATGGTTAGTGAACATATTGAACAAGTAGCCTTGCGTATAAAGGAGCTGCAACATCTTCAAAAGCAATTAAAATCACTGCGTGACAGCTGTTTAAATGACCGCACTGTAAAAGAGTGCGGTATTCTGCAAAATTTATCAGCGAATCAAAAATGACCAATGATGTAAGCCTGGTTAGAGCGTTACTTCTGTTGCGATTGTTGTCTGAATTTTGACTGAAGAAGGAACAATGCGAAAATAAATAAAATTAATGCTTGAGCAAATAATCCTTGCCACGTTGACTTAACTCCAATCCAGCCAAATTCAAAATTAATGGGTAGCGGTGAAATACCGATGACTGCTGCTTCTTGTAAAGCTGCTACGGATTTACCCATCAGTACAAATGACAGTACTAACAATAGGTATGTGGTGGATGCAAAAAATTTGCTGCTCGGAAGTTTGACTGAGTAGCGAATCAGTAGCCAGGCCAAAATGAACAAAAGAACCGCGCCCAACACAAAACCACCACGAACTTGAAAATATTGTGTTGTGGCTGCCTGAGTTAGCAAGGCTTGATAAAATAGAATTGTCTCAAATACCTCACGGTAAACCGCAATGAAAGCCACTGCCGCAAGCCCCCAAAGTGTTCCTGCTTTGAGATTGGCGTTAATGTGTTTTTGAATATAAGCCTGCCAATGATCGGTATGGGTTTTACTGTGCATCCATATGCCTACATAGAGCAACACTAAAGCAGCCAATAGTGCTGCAACGCCTTCCATGACTTCACGGTTGGCACCGCTAATAGTGATGAGTGACTGTGCGGCAGCCCAAGTAGCGCCGCCCGCAATTAACGCACTAATCCAGCCTAAATGGACATATTTCAGAGCATCCTTACGCTCTGTTTTTACCAGCACCGTCATGAGGGCGATTACAACTAGCAGCGCCTCTAACCCTTCGCGGAGCAAAATAACCAGGCTGGCGGTGAACAGAGTCCCGCCGGATAAGACCGAGCCGTCCAGTAAACGTTCGGCTTCATCCAGTTGGTGTAAAATTGTTGTCATCGCTTCATTTAGCTCATCGCTCTTTTGTGAGTGAGATAACAACTGGCGTAGGTTCATCATATTAGCCTCCATGCTTTTACGCAGCTCGGTATCATGCGCGTCCAGGCTGTTTTCAACTAATTCAAAACCGTCCAAATAAGCGCTCACCGCCAGGTTCGCGGCTTCGCTGTAGTTTTCGTTTCGGTTTTCCTCAAGCGCTAATTTAAGCTGCTTACGTGTAATGGCAAGTGGGTTTTCCTGTTCGACAAATAGTCGTTCTGGATTTGCACGAAACCATTCCACCAAAAAATTGTTCTTACTTGGCATTTTAGCCATCAATTGCACAGGACTATGATTGACCATTTCTTGCAAAGTAATGGCCAGCAGGGGGTCAGTTTAGATGGCCATTAACACCGAGTAACGGGAAGTATTGGTATCTCCATGTTTCCCAATGATGGTGACAACTTGGAAACCCTACTGAAACACGCTGACATTGCACAGCACCAGGCAAAAGCACTCAGGAAAAATACCTTTCAGTTTTTTGATCAAAAGATTAACCAGCAAATACACCAAAAATTAGAACTGGAAACACAGCTAAAACAGGCCATCGGAAACAATGAGCTGTTGCTCCATTACCAACCCAAGGTTGAGGCACACTCCCATAAGATCGTCGGCCTAGAAGCTTTGGTTCGCTGGCAACACCCAACCGAGGGCATGATCCCACCGGGTAAATTTATCGCTTTGGCTGAAGAGTCATCGCTTATTGATGACATCGGCGGCTGGGTACTCAAGAGTGCCTGCCAGCAAATGGCAAAATGGCATACAGCGGGCACAAAAAACATCGTCATCAGCATCAACTTATCGCCCCACCAGCTGAAACGACAAGACATTGTTGCATTGGTCAAAGAGACGCTTAAGGAGACTCAAATTGAATCAAAATTCCTGGAACTTGAACTGACCGAATCAGCATTAATGGACGACATAGAGAAGTCCATAGCGATCATCGAACAGCTAAAACAGATGGGAATAAAACTCTCTATCGATGATTTTGGTACTGGCTACTCCTCCATGATGTATCTCAAATCACTGCCAGTAGATACCCTGAAAATTGATCATAACTTTGTTAACAATGGCACCAACGCCAGCGATGGTGCCATTGTTAAAGCCATCATTTCATTAGCCCAAGCTCTGCAGCTATCGACGGTAGCCGAAGGCGTCGAAACCACTCAGCAACTACACTTTCTCGAAAAAATGGGATGCGATCAAATACAGGGGTTTTATTTCAGCAAGCCCCTGCCTGCGCATGAAATCTCTCAACTTTTGCACCAAAACAAACCACTGATTGGCGAGAACCAAAAACCAGAATCAGTGTTCATGATGGGCCAGAATATGCAAACCATTTAAGCCTCAAAAAAAAACCAATCTCATCAGCGATTAACACCTAATATTGGCAAACCCTCGCCATCGGCTATAACAACAAAGTTATTGCTCGCAGGAGGTCTTGCCATACTCGCCTACAAACCAGGCATTAATCGCCTCTTTATTATATTTGGCTAAGCGAATATAATGCATCACATGACCACCGAATCCCTTGCTGCGCTGTTTAAAACCCTCTCCGAACCGGTACGGCTGCGAATTACCTATCTGCTGCTTACCGAAGGAGAGCTATGTGTTTGCGATCTGGTAGAAACATTGACGTTATCGCAGAGCGTGGTATCGCGCCATTTGGCTTACCTCCGCAACAACGGGCTGGTTTCCGCTCGACGCGAAGGTATCTGGGTTTATTACCGCATGGTCGGTGGCTGTTGCGAGTTGTTGTTTGAACACATCCGGCAAGCGGGTAAATCCAATGAAGAGATGCAGGCGGACCTTGTTCGATTGAAGGTCATCCGGCAATCTCAGCCCTGCGGTTAATATGGCCAATACGCTGGTGCGACGCACCTAAACAAAATCGCTCATCAAAATGAAATAGATAGACAGGAATATTCCCATTTTTTAATACTCAACATATCCGCCTATGCGGATATACAGAAAGAGGAAATCATGACAATTCGAGTAGGTATCAACGGTTTTGGCCGTATGGGACGGCTTGGGCTGCGAGCGGGCTGGGACGTGACAGACTTTGCCGTTGTGCAAATCAATGAGATTGCCACCGACGCTGTCGGCTCCGCGCATCTGTTGAAATTTGATTCAGTACACGGCACCTGGTGTTGCGATACCCGCGCAGAGAATGATCACATCATCATCGATAATCAAACCCTGGCCTACTCGTCCAACGCTGCCATTGGCGACAGTGATTGGTCATCGTGCGATATCGTCATCGAGGCCACTGGAAAACATCATAAAATGCCGGATTCGCTACAGATCTATTTTGATCAAGGCGTGAAAAAAGTCATCGTTGCCGCGCCCACTCAAGGAGCGCTAAACCTGGTTATTGGCGTTAACGATGACCTCTACGAAGCCGCCAACCACCATTTATTAACCGCTGCTTCCTGCACCACCAATTGTTTAGCACCGGTGGTTAAGGTGATGCACGAAAAGGTAGGTATTGAACACGGCTGCATAACCACCATTCACGCCATCACCAACACTCAAACCATCATCGACAAGGGGCACAAAGATCTGCGTCGAGCACGTGCCTGCGGCCATTCGCTGATTCCTACCTCTACCGGATCAGCCAAAGCCATCACTAGCATCTTTCCCGAGTTAACCGGCAAACTCAATGGCCATGCAGTGCGCGTTCCCTTGCTCACCGCTTCACTCACTGATTTTGTTTTTGAAGCCTCCCGCCCGGTAACCGTGGATGAAATCAATGGCTACTTTAGCGACGCGGCTAACGGCGAGCTCCAAGGTATTCTTGGCTACGAAGAGCGCCCGCTGGTTTCCGTTGACTACCTCCGTGATACACGTTCTTCCATCGTCGATGCGCTCTCCACTATGGTCATCAATGAAACTCAGGTGAAAGTATTTGCCTGGTACGACAACGAATGGGGTTATGTGAATCGCTTAATGGAACTGGTTTCCAAAGTGGCCCGGAGCTTGTAAACGATGGTTTCGAGCCTGCGCAACTATGGGGTAATCACCAGCGGTTACTGGGCGTTTACCCTGACCGATGGTGCCATCCGCATGTTGGTGGTGCTCTACTTCCACCAACTGGGTTACTCACCGTTTGAAGTGGCCATGCTGTTTCTCTTTTACGAATTCTTTGGCATCGTCACCAACTTGGTGGGAGGCTGGCTGGGAGCGCGCATTGGCCTCAACCTTACCTTGCACATCGGCATGGGATTGCAGGTAATTGCTCTGACGATGCTCACCGTGCCGGAAGCCTGGCTTAGCGTGACCTACGTGATGTTCGCGCAAGCGATTTCGGGAATCGCTAAAGATCTGAATAAAATGTCAGCCAAAGCCGGTGTGAAAACGCTGGTTCCACAGGAGAGTCATTCACGGCTATTCAAATGGGTGGTAATGCTCACCGGCTCCAAAAATGCACTGAAAGGCGTTGGGTTTTTTCTCGGAGCGCTGCTGCTGGAACAGGTAGGATTTCGCGGAGCTTTGCTGATGTTAGCCGGGAGCCTGCTGCTGGTTTTGATTGTCACTATCTTGCTGCTGCCAAGCGGTCTGGGCAAAGGTAAAAACAAACCAAAATTCACCCAGATTTTTTCCAACACCGCCACCATCAACTGGCTTGCTGCCGCCCGTTTTTTTCTATTTGGCGCAAGGGATATCTGGTTTGTAGTGGGTCTGCCGGTATATCTCGTTTCAGTGTTGGGCTGGAGTTTGAGTGAGGTGGGTGGGTTTCTTGCGCTGTGGGTAATTGTCTACGGCATCATTCAATCCTGCGCACCAATAATCTTGCGGGGCGATCACCCCAGCGAAACCACCGCAAAACTCTGGGCATTTGCGCTGCTCTTCATCCCCGCCGCCATCGCGCTCGAGTTACAGCAAGGCATCGAGCCCAACCGCGTCATTATCATTGGGCTGATTTTATTTGGTGCAGTGTTCGCCATTAATTCCGCCGTACACTCCTATTTAATCGTTGCCTGGTCTGAGCACGATAACGTCTCCATGAACGTCGGTTTTTACTACATGGCCAATTCCGCTGGTCGACTCACCGGCACCGTGCTCTCCGGCTGGATTTACCAAACGCAGGGTTTGATTGGCTGCCTCTGGTGGTCGACCGGGTTTGTATTGATTGCCGCGCTGCTGTCCCTAAAACTCAAACCCATCCGGCAAGCTAACGCTGAACTGGGTCATTGATTCTTCGGAGGTAACCTCAATCGTACCGCCGTGTGTCTCAACGATGGACTGAACAATCGCCAAGCCCAGCCCTGCTCTCTCACTACTTCGCTGGCATGACGGGTCGGTGCGGTAAAAGCGATCAAACACTTTGCTGAGCTGATCAGCGGGGATCGGAGTGCCGAGGTTCTGAATCAGGATCAGCATCTCGTTTTTATGGTGAGCTAGTTAGATTTGCAACAACCCTGGCAGCCGGGTTGTTGCAGGTCGAGGGTAATCGTTTGTTTTGATTAAGTTTCTTGTTCTACCCAACTTCTTGTCATAATCTCTTGTTGGAAAAACGCAGCTACTTAATTTGAATTTGTTGCCGTGTGATAAACCGCCAAGCGAAGATCACTGCGATATCCAAATTAGCAAAAATAATCCGATAGGCAAGATTCTATGGCCAAACACATTCCAAACGTTGTCCAAAGAAGAA
>CAYYRK010000142.1:0-6447 GCA_964473915.1 uncultured Pseudomonadales bacterium | reverse complement strand
CATGTAGCCATTTTACGCCCCAAGGGGCGGGGAATATAACCCGAAGCGATTTAAGCGCGCTTACATTTATTTTCCCCACTCCAGTTTTCGGGGTTGGATGGATCAGCAGGCACGGATTTTCCCTCATGACAGAATTGGTTCCGCCAATTATATAGGGTTACATCCGAAACACCCGTATCGCGGCTGACCTAGGCAACTGACATTGCATTCGGGGGCATCATCCTTACCACATATAAAATACCGAGGCACAGCGCCTGTGTATTCCAACTTAATGTGGAATTTTTATTATTTGGTCCGTCAGATTTAGAAGAGGAATGAGCAACTCCGACCCAGCCACGCTCAAATGCCCTTGATCTCGATAAAGGTACACACCGTCAACTATAGTTAAACAAATACCCTCTTCGCAGATAACCTCATCCAACCAAACAATATCGACAGCAGTAAGCTGCTCTATCTTTTCAAGAGCGGTAATTATATCTCTTTGGAACAACTTATAATCAGCCACCAGAAAATTGCAGTCAGATCGACTCAAAACCATCAAGCCTGCTACCTGCCGCTCCAAACAAGCGGCAATATTAAAACCTGTGGTGGGTGGTGGTGCGACAATTATTGGTCTCTTGCCAGAGCGGCGAAGTTCTTCTATTGTTTTAATCATCCGTGCGACTGCAATTGAACCGTTCTTTTTAACCTTTTTTCCATCAACAAATAATTGCAATTGAGCATCATCAAAATAACCTGAAAACGACGAACTCAAAATAACGTATTTAATAGATTGATTATCCTGGATATATTTAAGAGCTTTTTCATTAAAATCGATACAAGTTTGCGCCCACAATTCATCATATTTAGCATTTATCAATGCAACACCCAAAATCGGCGCACAAGCGCTTTTTGTTATTTGTACAAGGGAGCTACCCAGCACAGGGGCAACTTTCAAACCTGGGAGCAAATGCATTGCATAACTATCACCCCACACAGCAACCAGTGGCTCATTGGATGTCATACAAGCTAATATAGGTTCAACGAAGATTTTTCCTTGAGCACAACTATCGTTCAGCCCTCTGTTGTGACGA
Source organism: uncultured Pseudomonadales bacterium (assembly GCA_964473915.1). Classification (GTDB taxonomy): domain Bacteria; phylum Pseudomonadota; class Gammaproteobacteria; order Pseudomonadales; family IMCC2047; genus CAYYRK01. Next base: position 5,374 of record CAYYRK010000142.1, on the reverse strand, counting down.
AAAATATACTGAAAATCATTGTACCCCGCCCCATCATTTTTATAGCCTGCAATAATTGGCATAGCCAGTAGTAACATCACGACAGAGCTTCCAATAAGCCAACGATAGGTCTCCTTAACATCCCCCAGCACATCCATCTGCTGCTTACTACGAAAACGTTGTTCTATGAATTCGTATTGCAAATATGCTAATGCTAACGATAAAAATAATAAAAGCCACATAACATAGACGGGAACAATGCCCAAATAAGCATGTTGCGCAAATGCAAAAAGTGGCCAATGGATCAAATATAATGAATAAGACCAGTCACCAACCCTCTTAACCATACTTATCATCCAGTGTGAGGGGAGCCAATTATCACGTCCAATCAGGATTATTGCGGTAGCAAGTACAACTATCAACGCACCCCCACGAGGATGAATATTATCAAATGGATAAAATATGGGGATCAGAAGCATAGCAAACGCTAAAGATTTCACCCCCGAGGGGATTGTCAATAATGGTGATCGGATCATAGCCCAAGCAACAAATGACCCTATCAATAATTCCCAGGCGCGAGTTGGAAGTAAATAGAAAGCCAACATTTTTGAATCAATTCCTGGAAAGCGCCAATAACTAAAGGGAAAACTTATGAACAAGATGCAGAGAAATAAGCTGAAAATAATACCAGCCGCAAGAAACCACCCCCGCCATTTAACGGCTAACAGAGAAAGAAAAAGCGGCATCAATAAGTAATACTGCTCTTCGAGTGATAGTGACCATATATGTAACAGCGGCTTACCTTCCGCTGCAGCCTCAAAATAACCCGTTTGAAAAGGCAAAACCAGATTGGCTGTAAATGTGATAGCACCAATAAGTTGTGCTATATAATCATTCCATTGACTTTTTGTAAGAAGCTCATAACTTAACAGCGTTGTTAATATTAGCGTGGAGTAAGCAGCAGGAAGCAGTCGCCTCGCGCGCCTAATATAAAATTGCTTAAAAGAAAAACTTTTGTCATCCAGATCCCTTAGTATCATCGATGTAATCAGAAAACCGGAAACCACGAAAAAAATATCAACCCCAAGAAAACCGTTTGGAATTGACAAGGTTTTAGCGTGATAAAGCACAACAATAAGTACCGCAACGCCTCGCAAAAACTGAATATCATTGCGCATACTTTATTTCCTTTACTGCATCGTCAAGAGGGCTTTGCAGAATCAAAGAGAACAACCTTCCCCAACATCACGCGAAAGATACAACCCCCGAATTGTACCCAAAAAATGAAAAATAATGATCTCGCGGTTAAATGCCTCATCAGCGGGCTTGGCTAGCTTTGCCATAACCCATCGACCCACGGCCCGTACCAGTTGCGGAAACAGATAAAGAGGAATGCCTAATATTCTGCGCTCTCCCTTTAACCCCCGACTCTGGGCCAGGTTAAGGCTGGTCTGGTAACGCCAGCGCCGAAAGTATTGTTTGCGGGTTCGAAATACTTCAATGTGATGATGTACACGCGCATTATCGAAATAGACCACCTTGCGCCCCGCAGCCAGGATGCGCTCAAACATTTCACCATCTTCACCGCTGGCCAACACTGCACCCTTACGGCCACGAGAGGTATCAAATAAACCTGCCTTTTCGAAGACCTCTCTTCTAAACACCATATTGGCACCAAAGGGTAAACTTCCTCCCAGTTCAACCTGACAGGGGCCGGCATCGGTTTTAATCGCCAGAAAACCATAAAAACGTTCAGTCAGCCAACTGGGAGGGGGTTGTTCCCACGCAGGTGCAATGTAGCCACCGCAGGCATCACAGTGATGCTCCTCCATGTTAAGGACGCTCTGATGTAACCAGTTGGATTCCGGGCAAACATCGTCATCGGTAAACAACACAATATCACCACTGGACTGCTCTATACCCTTGTTTCTAGCATGCGACAAGCCCTGTTCTTTCTGAAAAACATAGCGCAGGTTATCCATTTTTAGCATATAGGACTCGATCACTGCACGCGTTGAATCACTGGAATTGTTGTCAACCACAACTATTTCCCAGCTAAACTGTGCTGGCACTTCTAACCCTGCCAGCGCATCGAGCGTTTTTTTCAGCGAGTCGGCCCGATTATAGGTACAAACGATTATACTTGCCTGCATTAACTAACCCCTGTACTCAAGATTTACAACCCGGCTGAGCAGCCCCACCAGCTGGTCTCTTGAATCTCTAAAAGAGAGTTCGCCCTTATCATAACGCTCTAGTATTTTGTCAATTTTTCCTGCCAGTACTCTTTGAAAGTAGGAACCCGCCAGCGCATAAGCCCATTGCGTCAGTCTGAAGGATATATTTTGGATTTTCAGCAATACCATTCGTAAAGCTACACTCTTAAGCATTTCCACGTTACCCAGCACTAAATTTACCGCTGCCTGAGTAACCTGCGCCCTCTCAAGCAATCTGTTTTTATAACGCACCAGCAGGTCTGCCGCCTTAACCTCAAAATAACGCGAGCAGTAAAGCGAGTCATCGTGCCTGCGAAAGTAATAAAGCGGTTGTGCAATATGCACCATCTCAAATGCTGAGGCAGTGCGAATAAAATAGTCATAATCCTCAATCAGAAACAGATCAGCATCATAATCGCCAACCTGCTCATAAACTTTACGACTGTAGAGAAAACACGCTCCCACCTGGTTGCATTTTGCGAGCTGCAAAGTGTCGGGCAACTTTATATGAACAGGGTCCAAGGCTTTGCCAGTCTGTGGCTCTGATTCAGAGAAATGATAGTAATCAGCAAAAACAAAGTCACAGCGGTTTTGGAGCACACAGTCCACCATCTGCTGTAGTGCATTTTCTGCATACATGTTGTCATCCGATGTCCAGGTCATCAAATCGCCCCTGGCCATCGCAAACCCCCGGTTCAATGACCGGGGCAGCTTCAGATTGTGCTCATTTCTAACATAGGTAATGCGCGGGTCATTAAAACGTTTTACGACCTCCGATGTATCATCACTGGAATGATCATCGACAATAATAACTTCTAGATTTCTGTAGCTTTGGGCCAATACACTATTGAGCGCATGGCACAACATATCGGATCGATTGAAGGTCGGCAGAATAATGCTGACCAGGGGTGATGATTCATGCACTCATTAAACTCCCTTTTTCAGTGTGGTAACCTGCAGCGGCCTAATATCAGGTAGCTGTCTGCTCGGCCTGCGCTTTCAGGCAGTGCGCATCAAGAAAATATTTTACGGCCCAGCTAATTTCTGCTCCAGATATGTAACTGGCCCCATCACCATAGCTACCGAAAAAGCCACCGGATTTGTTCTGAATTTTTTCAAGGTACTTCATGGCTTTGTCTGCGCAGCTTTTGTTGCCCAGTTTGTACCAGATTACTGCATATTGAGCGATGGCGGTTGAACAGGTCCAGTTAACATCCGGATAGGCGGGAATACTGCCATCTTTTCTTTGCAGCCGTTCAACTTCAGCCATACCCGTGGTTGCCAATTCAATTTCACCCAGCTCAACAAGTGCTTCCATAATATAAGCATGAAAGTGTGCAAGCCTGTTAAACGGGACCAGTTCCTGCTGCTTTTTATAGAAAGCCAGAACAGTTTCACCCGCTTCAATATAGTTGGGTTTATCAAGTAACCGGCCTGCCTCAACCAAAGGAGGAATAACATAGGTGTGAATCATATCATTGGCAATATCACCCCATAACTCTGTTGAGGGCGTACCCAGGCGACCGTCTGCATCTATTTGAGTTAACACCCAGTCACAGGCTTTTGCCAAAGAATCTCTAGCGTCGTCTACATCTTCAATAGCCGCGCAGAGCCCGCGCATAATCTGCCCCGTATCAAAGGTATAGGGTGTGCCATCGGGGGCAGGAAAAGCCCCATTATCTAACTGAATAGAGATAAGCCAGCGCGTACAGATACGGGCAAGCTCATGCTCGCCCCACTGGTATAGTGTCGGGATAAAGTAACCTGTCACCTCAGGATAAGGCTCCCTCATTTTGGTATGAACAATAATTCCCTGGTCAGCAACCATATTAGTTTTAAACCAATCCATTGCCTTTTGTTGACCTGTTTTTTTATTAAACCATAAACCCATTAACCCGATTCCTTAAATAAACGCTCAAATACTGACTATGCCCCTCATCCTGGCCTTCTCCCGCCGGGAGAAGGGATCATTCTTGCAAAACACCGACTACCCCCTCTCCCGAGGGAAAAGCTGGAACGAGAACCTGACTTCATCGGCCTTATCAAATCCACTGCTGACTGTGCCCCTCATCCTAACCTTCTCCCACTGGGAGAAGGGATCACTCTTGCAAAACATCAACTACCCCCTTTCCCGAGGGAAAAGCTGGGACGAGAACCTGAATTCATTGGCCTTATCAGCTCCACTACTGACTATAACCCCCTCATCCTGGCCTTCTCCCACCGGGAGAAGGGATCATTCTTGCAAAACACCGACTACCCCCTCTCCCGAGGGAGAGGGTTGGGGTGAGGGCCAGACCTCATCAGCCTATTTAATCCCACTACGGACTACGCCCCCTCATATTAACCTTCTCTCATTGGGAGAAGGGACGCCTTATTTTTAATCGTGTGCATTCTCCACGCTTTCCCTTATCTTAATAATTTGATTAACCGCAATATCTTTTATGACTTGGGTGTTTCCGCCAGGCCAGATAACCTTAACTTCATCAACCCGTTGGTGCACGGCCAAACCAAAGTGTAACCTTTGATGATTTTGGGCACGGCTGTGGGAACCGGCATCCTGCAACCGCATCTGAACTTTGTCGCCCACAGTGACATAGACTTTCGCCCCAATGCCATCACGGTTAGTCGCTACACCCTCCAGGTCAATTTCAAGCCAGTTATTCTCGTTTCCTACATTCCTATACAGACGATAGCCACCCTCCTGGGCAGCCAACCCATAACTGCGCCCCATGCTGCCACCATTGGCTATTAACAGGTCCAGAAAACCATCCTGATCAAAATCAGCCATCGCAACCGCATCGCCTACACCGGAGACACCTCCCGATGCACCACCGGCCAGCGGGGCTGATATAAACTCTCCCCTGCCATTATTTAGATAGAGCACATTTGACTCATTCGCAACAGGGCCCGATGCCACAACATACAGATCTATATCCATATCGTTATCAAAATCTCCAGCAACCACATTTTGGCTGGCTGTGAGCATGGCATTTATCCCTCTCTTTCGCCCCTCCCGCTCCATTTTTCCGGAATGGTTAATTAACAACCGATCTTCAGCCTGTGGTGATTGTTCACCCCCCTCGCTAACCTGTATTTTTGTAATGGACTGTGTCGAGGTGACACTGAGAGCCAGCCGTTGATTCTTTTCAGGGCTATCCGCAATAAGTTTTGAAGAACTGGAA
>CAYYRK010000141.1:0-6458 GCA_964473915.1 uncultured Pseudomonadales bacterium | reverse complement strand
ATTCAGAATTTACTGAGTATCTTGTTTGCCATCTTCTTCTAGCGGAATAGGGTCCATATGTCGTGCCAGATAAAAGCCCTGCAGAATGACAAATACCAGAGTCATTCCGAGCATGCCAAATAACTTGAAATTGACCCATTGAGCTTCGCTGTAGTGCCCGCTGAAGGCAACATAGAGGTTGACGGCACCGATAAAAATGAAAAAAGTGACCCACATCAGGTTGAGCCTGCGCCAGATTACTTTTGGCAGTTCTATCTGGCTGCCCATCATACGCTTGAGAATGTTCTTCTGGCCAATAAATTCGCTGCCTAAAAACGCAACGCCAAACAGCCAGTTAACCACAGTTGGTTTCCACTGGAGAAAGGCTTTATTTTCAAAGATGACGGTTGCACCACCCAGTATTACAACCAGGGCTAGAGTGACCAGTAGCATCTTTTCAACTTTGCCTGTACGCCAGTAAACATATAAAACCTGTACAATTGTGGCTGGAATTAGTATAGCCGTGGCGGTAATTATGTCGCCACTGTACTTATAAACCGCAAAGAAGATAGCAATGGGTAGAAAATCAAACAGTAGTTTTTTCATGAATCACAAATTACCGATCTGTAAAGTAGAGAGAAGGAACTGATGGTTTTCAGCAAGAATAGCACTCCATTGGCCGCTTTAGTAATTTAGTAGACGCAACGCTGCCAAAATGGCGTACCATAGTCAAGAAAAGCGATGCTTTGGCGGGTTTTTTTATCGATTTTTGGCGGTAGTTTTGTAAAGGTGCTCATAAAGTTGTTTTCTAATAATGAAGATTGATCTGCATTGTCATAGTGACTGCTCAGATGGCGAGCTTTCAATCGAAGCATTGATTAACTGCGCCGCTGATAACCAGGTCTCTATGTTGGCCATTACCGATCATGATACTGCCTGTTTGAGTCCCGCTCATTTTGCTTTGGCACAATCCCGAGGGGTCAGGTTGATTCCGGGTGTCGAATTTTCCTGTCTATGGGCCGGGGTGGGTGTGCATGTCATTGGGTTGGCTATCGATATTGAAACTCCAGGTTTTCAGAAAGCCATTGGAGTGCAGCGAAAAAATCGCCAGGAACGAGCCCTGGAAATAGCCTGTCAGCTGGAAAAAAAAGGTTTAAAAGGCGTTCATGAAGGAGCTATTAATCTGGCGGGGGGAGGTCCGATTGGCAGGCCGCATTTTGCCCGTTATCTGCATGAGTCCGGGCAGGTGAAAAGTGTATCACAGGCTTTTAAAAAGTACCTGGGTGCCGGTAAAGTGGGTGATATTAAGACGCATTGGCCGTCAATGGAAACAGTGGTTCACTGGATTCATGAGGCGAACGGTGTAGCGGTGCTGGCACATCCTGCCCGCTACAAGATTAGCCTGAGTAAATTAAGGTGCTTATGTGGTGATTTTAAGCAGGCCGGAGGCCAAGCTATAGAGGTGGTGTCGGGCAATCAACCCCGGAAAAGAGCGGCAAGCCTCGTGGGTTTATGCCGGGAATTTCAATTTTATGCGTCTTGTGGCAGCGATTTTCATGGTCCGGTCAGCCAGTGGTCTGATATCGGAAAAATGCCCTCTTTCCCCGAAGAGTGCAATCCGGTCTGGACGCTATGGACCGGTGATGAGTCCAAAATTTAAATGCAATATCTTGCTTGTCAGCCATTATTGAGGTGGTAAGATGGCGCCCCGTAGTAATATCGTGTTGTCATTGTTGGCAGATAAAGAAAAATTAAAAGCAAATGAGCCAGTTTTTTTCCATACATCCTGATAATCCACAGCAAAGGCTCGTTAGCCAGGCTGTAGAAATTATCCGACAAGGTGGAGTGGTCATCTACCCCACCGATTGCGCCTATGCCCTGGGTTGTCACATTGGAGATAAAGCAGCAGTTGATCGAATTCGACGTATCCGCAAGCTGGATGACAAGCACAATTTTACGCTGGTTTGTCGCGACCTGTCGGATATCTCCACCTACGCCAAGGTTGATAACAGCACCTATCGACTCTTGAAGGCGAACACACCAGGCGCCTATACCTTTATCCTTAAAGCCAGTGGCGAGGTACCGCGTCGTTTGTTGCACCCTAAGCGTCGGACTATCGGTATTCGAATCCCCGAGCACAGCATCTCCCAGGCGCTACTTGAATCTTTAGGGGAGCCGATGTTAAGTACCTCTCTGATTTTGCCGGGTGATGAGTTGCCGCTTACCGATCCCTATGACATTAGGGCAACGCTGGAACATAGTGTGGATCTGGTGATTGATGGTGGTTATTGTGGTATGGAGGCGACAACTGTTGTTAATCTTGTCGAGGGCATACCCCAGATAACCCGGCAGGGTGTGGGTGACATTACAGCTTTTCAGTAGGTTCGTTGAATAGTGGATTATAATCCCAGCCGCAAGGCAGTATAATCGTATGCTTGTTGTTTTAGGTTTCGGATTAGGCTCCGGTTGAACAGCAAGGCTTAATTAAAAGTTTTTCATTTTTTTCAATATCAGGAGTTGGGTTTGGCAGTAGCAGATTCAGAACATCGGGTTTTATCTGGCATGCGCCCAACGGGCCAATTACACTTGGGCCATTATCATGGTGTGCTGAAAAACTGGATTAAATTGCAGCATGAATATGAGTGTTTTTTCTTTGTCGCAGATTGGCACGCGCTGACAACTCACTATGATGACCCGCACGTCATTGAACAGAACGTGTGGGAGATGGTAGTAGACTGGCTTGCGGCGGGGGTTAACCCTGGTTCGGCAAAACTTTTTATCCAATCCCGTGTGCCTGAGCATGCTGAGTTGCATCTTTTACTGTCCATGATAACGCCACTGAGCTGGCTGGAGCGTGTGCCCAGTTACAAAGATCAGCAGGAAAAACTCAAGGAAAAAGATCTGGCCACCTATGGCTTTCTTGGTTATCCGCTATTGCAAAGTGCAGATATACTGGTCTATTCGGCAGGGCTTGTTCCTGTGGGTGCTGATCAGGTGGCCCATGTAGAGATCACCCGTGAAGTGGCTCGCCGTTTTAATCATATCTATGGCAAGGACCCTGGTTATGAAGAGCAGGCTGAAGCGGCTATTCGCAAGATGGGAAAAAAGGCTGCCAAGGTCTATGTCCAGTTAAAAAACCAGTACCAGGAACAGGGCGATCAGGAGGCCCTGGAGCGTGCCCATGCCCTGGTCAATAGCCAGCAGAATATCTCATTGAATGAGCGTGAGCGGCTTATCGGATATGTTGAGGGTGGTGGTAAGGTGATATTGCCAGAGCCCAAGGCTCTGCTGACAGAGGCTGCAAAAATGCCAGGCCTGGATGGCAATAAGATGTCCAAATCCTATGGCAATACCATCTCATTACGTGAAGAACCGGATCAGGTGGAACACAAGGTTCGTACCATGCAAACTGACCCTGCGAGGGTAAGATTGTCTGATCCGGGTGATCCTGAAAAATGTCCTGTCTGGCAGCTGCATCAGGTCTACTCAGATCTCTCCTGCCGAGAGTGGGTGCAGGATGGTTGTGTGAATGCTGGCATCGGTTGCCTTGAGTGTAAAAAACCGATCATTGACGCCATAATCGCTGAGTTGGAGCCTATTAGAGAAAGAGCGCGCGAATATGAGCGCGACCCTGATATGGTCAGGAGTATTATAGCCGAGGGCTGTGAGGCAGCCCGTGATGAGGCTCGCGAAACCATGGAAAATGTACGCCAGGCGATGGGGCTGCTTTACCGCTAATGCAGACCGGGCTGGGTTGAGTGAACGGGCAGGGCTCTGATTCCGATAAAGGTAAGCCTGTCACGGGCCTGGTAGGCGATTATCAACCTGGGCAGCAGGAAACAGCTTTCGCTGTGATCGAGGGGCAACCCTATACTCAAGTACCGCAGGACCTCTATATTCCACCGGATGCGCTGAAAATTGTCCTGGAAGCTTTCGAGGGGCCGCTGGATCTTTTGCTCTATCTGATTAAGCGCCATAATCTGGATATTCTCAATATTAACGTTGCCAGAATTACGCAGCAGTATATGGTGTATATCGAGCTGATGGAGTCCTTGCAGCTGGAGTTGGCAGCGGAATACCTGGTGATGGCGGCAATGTTGGCCGAGATCAAGTCCCGCACTCTTCTGCCTCGGTACCGAAGTTCAGATGAAGATGAAGATGACCCGCGTGCTGATCTGATCAAAAGGCTCCAGGAATATGAGCGATACAAGCAGGCAGCAGAACAGATTGATGAGTTGCCAAGGCTTGGAAGAGAGCTGCATACTGCCAGCGCTAAGCCTCCACAGCTTGAATTGCCCCGGCCGTTACCCGATATTGTTTTAAAGGAGGTAATGCTGGCGCTTGCGCAGCTTATAAAGCGAGCTCAGATGTTTGAGCATCACCATGTGCAACTGGAAAAACTGTCCACCCGAGAAAAGATGTCACAAATTTTGTCACGTTTGCAGGGTGAGCAGTTTATATCCTTCGTCTCTCTTTTCTCTGTTGAGGAGGGGCGCCCTGGTGTGGTGGTGACTTTTCTGGCGATAATGGAGCTGGACAAGGAATCCTTGATCGACCTGGTGCAAAATGAAGTGTTTGGTACGATACATATAAAGGCTCGAGTGCATGAGTGATGCTACTCAGTTAAAACGTATCCTTGAGGGTGCGATGTTGGCTGCAGGCGAACCGCTGAGCATAGAGCGGATGAAACGGCTGTTCCTGGAAAAGGAGTGTCCGCAGACTGCTGCAATCAGAGCCGCACTTGAATCCTTGGTTGAAGATTATCAGGGTCGGGGGTTTGAGCTGAAGGAGGTTGGTAGTGGTTGGCGAATACAGGTCTGTCAGGACCTGAGTTTCTGGGTCGGCCGTTTATGGGTGGAGAAACCTGCACGCTATTCGCGGGCACTGCTTGAAACGTTGGCACTTATCGCTTATCGTCAGCCGGTTACCCGAGGGGAGATTGAACAGGTGCGCGGGGTCTCTGTCAGCTCCAGTATTATCCGGACCCTGCTGGAGCGTGAGTGGGTGCGTATAGTGGGGCATCGAGATGTTCCGGGGCGACCGGCCCTGTATGCAACCACCAGAGCGTTTCTCGATTATTTTAATCTTAAAAATCTAAATGAACTGCCGAATCTGGATGCCATAATGGATCTGGATAAAATCAATACCAACCCAGCGTTAGATGAACCGCAGTCTGAATATTCTGGGCCTGAAACAACTGCTGAAAATACTGATACAAGTGAGTTATTAGAGAGTGTGGAAACGTTGGCTGAACCTGCCGTAGACCCGCATGGAGAACTATAAAATATGAGCGCGACACAATGGCGATAGTCGGAGAAAAACTGCAAAAAGTATTGGCAAATGCCGGACTTGGATCAAGGCGACAGATCGAAACCTGGATTGAAGAGGGCAGGGTTCAGGTTGATGGAAAAACCGCCAGGTTAGGCGACCGGGTAACCGGACGAGAAAAGATCAAGGTCGATAAGCGCCTGGTTAAGTTGGCAGGTGGTTCTAGGAAGATGACCCAAGTACTCATTTATAATAAACCTTTGGACGAGGTTAGTTCTAGAAACGATCCTGGGGGCCGGCGAACCATTTTTGATAGTTTACCGAAACTCAAGAATGAACGTTGGGTGGCTGTTGGTCGACTGGATATCAATACAACAGGGCTGCTGATATTTACCACCGATGGTGAGCTGGCTAATCGTCTTATGCATCCATCCTCCGGAATTGACCGGGAGTATATGGTGCGGGTACTGGGTGAGATTACTGGACAGATGTTAGAAAATCTTACTACAGGTGTTCAATTGGAAGATGGTTTGGCTAAATTTACCGATATTGTTGCGGGCAGCGGTGAGGGTGCTAATCGTCGTTATTACGTTGCCTTGACGGAGGGACGAAATCGAGAGGTGAGGCGGCTTTGGGAATCGCAGGGAGTTAAGGTCAGTCGGCTGAAAAGAGTGCGCTACGGCCCTGTATTTTTGCCCTCTAAAATTAAAATGGGACAGTGGGGCTACCTGGAGCAAAAAGATGTGAATGTGCTTTATGATACAGTGGGCTTGCCGAGACGAAAGGCGCGGGCTGTCAGTCTTGCTGCTAGAACAGATGAGCGTCGGCGTCAGGGGAAAAAGGCGCGGCGTTAGGTGACGGGTTTAAATAACGAAGAAAACAGGTTTTGTGTATTATGAAGGCGGTTGAAATTTTAAAGGAGCCTGTCGAGCTCTATAAAATACTAAAGTTCCAGGGCATGGTTTCTAGTGGTGGTGAAGCGAAAATTGTCATCGCTGACGGTCAAGTTTTAGTCAACGGTATGGTAGAAACCAGAAAAAGAAAAAAGATTGTTTCGGGTGATATCGTAAAATTTGGGTCTGAGGAAGTCTCTATTAAGCTCAAATAACAGTGCGCCAAAGGCCTGAGAGGGCCTTTATATCCAGCTGATTAATCTAGGTTAAATAGCTATGTTGGCGGAGAAGGTGGGATTTGAACCCACGGGGCGGTTT
>CAYYRK010000140.1:0-6465 GCA_964473915.1 uncultured Pseudomonadales bacterium | reverse complement strand
TAATCATCAGGTAAACCCGCTGCCATGCCAGAGGCTATTTAAGTATCGCCGCATTAACGGTTATAGGGACGTGTGAGAGGAGGAGTATGAGGCAGATCTTTTTTACACCCTGCTAAGTTTTCCAGGCTAAATAAGGTATAATGACTGATTCTTTTGATAACCAAAGGTCCATCATGGTAAGCAAACCAAAAACGGCAGCTTCAAAAAAGAAGAAGCCTGCAGCGACAGAAACATCGCAGTCTATCGAAGAACAAACACAAGCTTTTCTTGCGGGGGGGGGGACGATCACACAGGTTAAATCTGGTGTCAGTGGTCAGCAAAGTCTGGCCGGACCAAGACACATCTCCCTCGGAAATACACCACGGAGCAATTAATCGCGTTTCGATGTTACCTTTGCACGAGAACTAGCCATGCTCTCATGCTGTGTTGTAGACCCCTAGTCAACCGGTCGTTGACTCCAGCATGCTTTTTTTGTGTGTTGTGAGCTTTTATACCCTGCCTGAGAACAGAACCCTCCTAATTAAACATTAAGAGGGATTGAGCTGCTATTTTATCGATTCGGTGCTTTTCTGTGCCTCAATGCCGGGGGCAACTATACTCGGTGTAGGCAGCCCCCTGAGTTAGCGGGCTAGATCCGCTTGGCAACCTCCTCCAGCATAACCTCGGTGGCTCCACCACCAATGGTCTGGATGCGTGAATCACGAACCATGCGTTCAATGGCGGTTTCACGTATGTAACCCATGCCGCCATGGAACTGCTGGCAGTCATACATCACTTTGTTGACCAGCTCCCCGCAATAAGCTTTGGCCATGGAAACCTCACGGACACAATCAATACCCTGAGTATCGAGCCAGGCCGCATGGTAGACCAGTTGTCGTCCCGCTTCTACCTCTGAGTAGCGCTGTGCGAGTCGCTGGCGGATGACCTGCTTGTCCCACAGAGTGGCACCGAAGGCTTTGCGTGTTTTTACATATTCCTGAGTTATTTCCAGGGCTTTTTGTGCTTCGCCCATAGCTTGCGCGGCTAACACTACACGCTCATTCTGGAAATTGCTCATGATGGAATAAAAGCCTTTGTTTTCTTCGCCCAGCAGATTGGCTGCGGGTACACGGCAGTTATCAAAAACCAGTTCAGCGGTATCTGAGCTGTACCAACCGGTTTTCTTCAATTTCCGTCCTACCGAAAAGCCAGGTGTGCCTTTTTCTACGATGAAGATAGAGATGCTGCGTGAGCCTTTGGCCTGAGGGTCTGTTTTTGCCGCGACAAAAAAGATGTCACCAAGAACACCGTTGGTAATAAACATTTTTGTGCCGTTGAGCACCCACTCATCACCATCACGAACCGCAGTGCTGCGAATGCTGGCAACATCTGAACCGGCGTCTGGCTCTGTAACCGCAACGGCGGCAATCAGGTCGCCAGAAATAATGCCCGGCAGGTATTTTTGCAGCTGAGCCTTATTGCCGTAGCGTTCCAGGTGCGGTGAGGCCATATCGGTATGTACCAGTACGGTGACCGCAAAGCCACCGAAGGTGGAGCGGCCAAGCTCTTCGGCCAGTACAACAGTCGCAAGAGTGTTGAGGTTGGCACCACCGTACTGTTCAGGATAGCGGATACCGAGAAATCCGAGTTCACCCATGCGTTGTAAAATCGTTCGCGGTGTTTCCTCTGCCTCTTCCCAGGCATCGCCGTGGGGGACAACTTCTTTTTCGACAAATCGTCGTATCTGATCGCGGAACAGTTCCAGCTCTTCTGTGAAATAGGGTGAAGGTCTCATATTAGGTGTCTCCAGTATTTTCTTCAATTTCAACGAGAAGGGCACCGCTGTCGACGGTATTCCCAGCCTCGCAACGGACTGATTTGACGACGCCATCTCTAGGCGCTGTCAGGTTTTGTAATAGTTTCATCGACTCCAATACAATGACAATATCGCCAGCGGCAACCCTGTCTTCTGATGAGACATTGACCTCTGCCACCAGGCCGGGCATGGGCGCGAAAACAGAACTGCCGCCTGATGCGGCTTCGTCCTCGTCCCGTAGGTAGATCTCTTGAGGAGTAAGGATGCGGTATTTGTAGCCGTGCCCATCGTGGGAGAGATATATTGTTTGTTCGTCAAAGTGAACCTGGTAACGTCGATAACGACCATCAATCTCTACTGCCAGGTCACCCCCATCCAGAACGGCTGCTTGTACCGGCAGTTTGTCAGCACTGGACTCTGTGATGTAGCGTCCACCGACACCGTGCATCTCTACAGTGGTGGTGCTGCCATCGTCCTGCTCAAGAACCAACGATGTCTTCTCCTCATGCCCAGCACGACGAATAAGCCGCCATGGTCCCAGGCTTTGCCAGGGGGAGGTGGCTGTATCTGGTGATTTAGCTTCCGAGCGCCAGCCCTCCAGCTTGAGTAGCCAGGCAGCAGCTGCTGCGACGGGTGTGACCTGGACGTCAGGGAGATGGGGTTGCCAGCCCTGGGGGAACGCACGATCAATAAATTGGGTGGTCAGGGGCTGACCGCTAAAGTTGGCATGCTCGAGAATATCGCGTAGAAAGGGCGCATTGGTACCAACGCCGACCAGAGACAGGTCCAGCAACGCCGCAGAGAGCCGCTGCGTAGCGGTGGATCGATCCGGCCCATGAGCGATGATTTTGGCGATCATTGAGTCGTAGTAGGGTGTAATTATTGACCCTTGTACAACACCGCTGTCCACCCGGATGCCCTCGTTGGAGGGTTCTGTATAGACCTCCAGTACGCCGGTTTGCGGCTGGTAACCCTGTGCCGGGTCTTCGGCATTAACGCGTGCCTCGATGGCCCAGCCAGACAGGGTGATCTGTTGTTGTGATACTGGCAGAAGTTCCCCGGAGGCTACTTGAATTTGAAGCGCCACAAGGTCGAGGCCGGTAACCGCTTCGGTCACTGGATGTTCAACCTGCAGACGGGTGTTCATCTCGAGAAAGAAGACCTCCCCGCTTTTGTTATCGAGGATAAATTCTACTGTTCCGGTGGAATCGTAGCGCATGGCGTTACCCAGGCGCAGGGCGTATTCGAATAAACACTGTCGGGTCTGTTCTGGTAGGTGTGCTGCTGGTGCCTCCTCAATAACCTTTTGATAGTTACGCTGGATGGAGCATTCCCGTTCGAAAAGATGTACCAGGTTGCCGTGTTGGTCCCCCAGAAGTTGTACCTCGATATGACGTGGCTCGACAATGTAGCGTTCCAGCAATACTCGGTTATCGCCAAAGGCGGCCTGGGATTCAGCCCTGGCTAAAGCGAGTGCTTCGTTAAAATCGGCCAGATCTTCGACCAGACGCATTCCACGCCCGCCGCCACCAGCGCTCGCCTTGATCAGTAATGGTACCCCGACCTCTTCGCTGGCACGGGCTAAGGCGGTATCGCTCTGGTCGCTACCGAAATAGCCTGGGATCATCGGTACCCCGGCTTCTGCAGCTAGGCCTTTGGCTTCAATTTTGGAGCCCATCGATCTGATCGTTTGCGGTGACGGGCCGATGAAAATCAGGCCGTTTTTGGCGCACAGATCGGCAAATTCAGCATTCTCAGACAGGAATCCATAACCTGGGTGAATAGCTTCCGCTTGAAATCGCTTGGCGGCATCGATTAGTTTGTTCGCATCAAGATAGCTGGAAGCTGCCTCAGGTGGTCCGATGAGGCAGGCATGATCGGCCTGGGCGATATAGGGCGCGTTTCGGTCAGCGTCCGAATAAACCGCTACTGTGGTGATGCCGAGCCGTTTGCAGGAGCGGATAATCCGTGCTGCAATCTCGCCCCGGTTGGCAATAAGAATTCGTTTAATCATCTGTGGGTCTCCTACATGCGGTAAACGGCGTGGTGGGGAGGTTGACTCTCCGGTGTGGAGGCGGCCAGTGCCAGGCATAACCCCAAAATGTCACGAGTGTCAGTTGGCTCGACGATGCCGTCATCCCAGAGACGTGAGGTGGCGTAGTAGGGGTCACTCTGTTCAGTGTACTGGGCACGGGTACGCTCTTCGATCTCCGCCAGTTTTGCTTTATCTTCTTCTCCGCCTTTAAGGGAGTTCTTGCTCAACTCCAGCAATACGTTGACGGCAACATCAGCGCTCATGGTTGCAGTTTCAGCGCTGGGCCAGGCGAACAGAAAGCGTGGCCACATTCCTCGCCCACACATACCATAGTTTCCCGCACCGTAAGAGCCACCGATGATGACTGAGAATCGTGGGACGCGAGCGCAAGCCATTGCGTAGACCATTTTGGCGCTATCCTTGGCGATGCCGCCACGTTCAGCTTCACTACCCACCATATATCCTGAAATGTTGTGTAAAAACAGAAGGGGTATGTTGCGTTGATTGCACAGCTCAATGAAGTGTGTGGCCTTGAGCGCCGTATTGGAAAAGAGAGGCCCATTATTGCCGATAATACCAACGGGGTAACCATGGATATTGGCGGTGCCACAGACCAGGGTAGTACCCCAGTCAGGTTTGAACTCATGGAAGTCGCTGTCGTCAACCATACGCGCGACTACTTCGCCAACGTCATAGGGGATTTTACGATCGCTGCTGATGATGCCTGTGATTTCACTGCTATCGTAGCGTGGTGGTTTGGCCTGGTGGGGTGAGACAAGAGGCAGTCGCGCTACATTGGCTTTGCTGATGATCTCGCGGACAATCGCAAGAGCCGCAGGCTCATCTTCAGCCAGATAGTCTGAAACTCCTGAAACCTTTGTGTGCATCTCAGCACCACCCAGAGTTTCACCGTCCACATCTTCATTGATAGCTGCTTTGACGATGGATGGGCCGCCTAGATGAATGCGGGCATTGCCCCTGACCATGACGACCTCATCGGACAGGGCTGGGATATAGGCTCCTCCCGCCGTGCAGCCGCCAAATACGGCAGAAATTTGTGGTAGCCCGGAGTTGGACATACGGCATTGGCGCAGGAAAGTATTGCCGAAATGCTCCTTGTCGGGGAAGACCCGGTCCTGCTCGGGCAGGTAGGCACCACCGCAGTCTACCAGATAGATACAGGGCAGCCTGTTTTCATCGGCTATCTCCTGGGCGCGAATATGTTTTTTCACTGTTTCGTGGAAGAATGAGCCGCCTTTTACAGTGGCATCATTGGCGATAATCATGCAGGGCATGCCGGAAATTATCCCCACACCAGTAACGATGCCGGCACAGGGTACTGCATTGTCGTATTGTCCCCAGGCAGCCAGTGTGGAAAGCTCCAGAAAGGGGGTGTAATCATCTGTCAGCAGGTCGATACGCTCGCGTGCCAGCAGCTTGTTGCGTTTGTGATGGCGCTCGATTAACTTATCGCGGCCCTTGCCAACGGCGTAGGCCTGGCGCTCCCGCAGTTCTGCCAAAAGCCCATCGTAATAGGTTTGATTGGTTTTGAACTGTTCCGATTGTGAATTTATTTTTGACTTGATAACACTCATTACTGATCTCCTCCTGGACCTGATATCAGGCCCTTTAGCAATACATCGGCGTAATCCTTGGCCACAGAGTCAACGCCTCCAAGTTCGGGATTGAACCACTCCAGGGAGGCGTTTAACGCTCCTAGAAGAAAGAGGAGAAAAATGGTCAGGTTCTTGCTGGAATGGATGCAGCCGTCTTCACGGGCCGCAGTTAATAAGCTTTGCCAGTAACTCTCGTAAGCGAGGCGTACCTCTATGTTGGTTTGGCGTACTTTGTCTGGGAGTTGCCAGAAAATACGGACAGAGGCCGAAGTGTAGTCACTGTGCGCATGTAACGCTTCAAGATGAGCGGTGATGGCGGTACGGATGCGGGTCGGGTGGTCGGTCTCTTCGGGAAGGGCTTCGACGGCCTGGCGGACATTATCAAATACATTCTGAACACCGGTATTGATAATCTCTTCGATAATCCGCTCTTTGGATTCAAAATGATGGTAAAGACTCCCTGCCTTTAACCCCGCTTCCTCTGCGATGTTCCTTAGTGACACGGCGGCATAGCCCTGTTGACGAAACAATCGTGCAGCAGCGGAAAGAATGCCTGTTCGTGACTGATTGCCACGGCTGCGTGTTCCGCTTGAGTCCTGTGCTGCTGATTGTATTGTTGGACTTCCCATGCTTTGTGTTATTCCAATGATTATTAGTACTCCGGTTACTTGAGTACTATTGACCCTAACAAATGTTAGTTTGTGTTTGTGTTTGTGTCAACACTATATTATGCGCAGGCATTTGTTTAGGATTGCAAAATGCAATTCAGCTATTTGATATTACAGTGTTTACAAGGAGTTCTGGCTTGTTGAGCTGGGTAGGTTGGTGTTTGGCCGGCTTTCAAAGAATATGAACGAGGCAGATGATCTGCCCCGCCTCAATCATTGAACCTGGAGTCTTCAGTTGACCGCTCCATTCTAATAGTAACTTGTTGATATGAAGGCAATTAGTTTCGATCTATCTCTTCATCCGCTGGGTGAGTCACGCTACAGTGCAGATTGCACGCTTGTGGTGGCACA
>CAYYRK010000139.1:0-6468 GCA_964473915.1 uncultured Pseudomonadales bacterium | reverse complement strand
CAAAATGGCTTTCGTGCAAAGGTCTCAGCATCTCATTATATTTGTAGAGGAACAATTATGAATTCACTTTCATCCACCCAGATACCCACAAAAATGCGAGCAATTGAAATTACCAAACCCGGGGGGCCGGAGGTGTTAGAGATCGGCCAAAGGGAGGTACCAGTACCCACGCAGCAGGAGGTATTGATACGGGTGAATGCAGCCGGTATTAACCGCCCAGATGTGTTCCAAAGAAAGGGACTCTACCCGCCACCTCCGGGTGCCAGTGATATACTGGGGCTGGAGGTTTCCGGAGAGGTAATGGCTGTGGGTGCAGGCGTTACAGAGCAACAACCGGGAGATTTTGTTTGTGCACTGTTAAATGGTGGGGGTTATGCGGAGTATGTTGCCGTTGACCAGTCACTCTGCCTGCCTGTCCCAAAGGGGCTATCGCTGCTTGAAGCGGCCGCACTACCAGAAACCTTTTTTACCGTTTGGCATAACCTATTCCAAAAAGCTCAACTGAAGGCAGGTGAAACCTGTTTGATTCACGGTGGAACCAGCGGAATCGGCACTACTGCCATTCAGATGGCCGCCGCGATGGGTGCCCGTGTTTTCACGACTGCTGGCAGTGATGAAAAATGTACGCGCTGTGTAGAGCTGGGCGCTGAGCAGGCCATTAATTACCGTACTGAGGATTTTGTCAGCCTGCTGAAGGAAACAACCAGCAAGCGTGGCATCGACGTGATTCTAGACATGGTGGGTGGAGAGTACCTGCAACGCAACTTGTGGGTTGCAGCAAGAGACGGGCGACTGCTCTCCATCGCTTTTCTGCAGGGCTCCAAGGTCGAAGTAGATCTCACCCCGCTACTGATCAAGCGGCTGCATTTAATGGGCTCCACCCTGCGCGCACAATCGGTTCAAAGCAAGATCCAGATAGCCAAAGAGCTTAAAGAAAATATCTGGCCGCTGCTTGACCAGGGACGCATCAAGCCAGTGATTGATTCGACTTTTACGCTCGAAGAGGCTTGCCAGGCACACCAGCGTATGGAAAGCAGTCAGCATATCGGAAAAATCGTACTGCAATTATGAGCAGGATCGAAGATGGAGGCGCGCAGCTCATAGGTTTAAGCAGGTAATGGTGTCGGGAGAGTAACGTTGCTCAGGCTCATTGTGTTGGTATTTATCGCTATGCTGGCCTACTGGTTTTGGTCTGGGCCGACCAGGATTCAACGACCGAAAGCTATGAGGCACGTTTACTGAAAAATACCAAGATTATGCGCCGTTGCCTGAGCTCAAAGGAGTACTATGCGGGCGCAACCGGCGGCTCAACCGACACTGCTGCTGAGCAGGAAGCTCAATGCGCTGAAAAACACGGGCTTTATCAACACAGGGGCCAGTGGCACAACTTTAAGACGAAGAGACCCGAGGGTTAAGGATAGATTGTATCTGGGAGACTGTCGGTGTAAAGCCAGTAATTACATCGCCCGCAGCTCAATTTCCACCCTGCGATTTTGTGATCGGCCGCTGGCAATCATATTGTCCGCTACCGGATAGCGCTCGCCATAACCAAAAGCCGAGATACGATCGGTCGTAATCCCCTGACTGGAAAGATAGCGCCTCACATTGCCAGCCCGCGCTTCACTCAACTTTTGGTTAAATTCAAAACTACCGATAGAGTCAGTGTGTCCGGTAATATCCACCCGGGTTCGGTCATACTCATTAAGCACGGTAGCGATGGAACTCAACGTATCATAAAACTGAGATTTAAGGTCCGCAGCTCCCGTATTAAAGGTGATATTGTCCGGCATAATCAGGCGAATCTCATCACCAACACGCTTCACCCTGACGCCAGTATTTTCCAGTTTATTACGTAGCGCGGCCTCCTGCTGGTCCATATACCAGCCAACGCCACCACCCAGAGCCGCACCCACCAAGGCGCCAGTGACAATACCGCGGGCGCGATCATCACTGCTGGCGGTCGCGGCACCAATCACAGCACCAGCTGCGGCACCTATACCGGCACCCCTTGCAGTATTGCTGGTTTTATTTTGACCAGAATAGGGGTCGTGTGTGACACAGGCGCTGAGCAGTCCGGCAGCCATCAAAACGACAATACTTGTTCTCATTTCGCTACTTCTCAATAAATCTTTCTTCCAACGCGGCCACCGCTGGCAATTTTTTACCTTCAACAAACTCAAGAAAAGCACCGCCTCCCGTTGAGATGTAGCTGATCTGATCAGCAATACCAAACTGGTCGACCGCCGCCAGAGTATCTCCGCCACCAGCAATAGAAAAAGCATCACTGGCGGCAATGGCCCGGGATACTGTCTCGGTACCTGCTGCAAACTGTTTGATTTCGAAAACTCCCAGCGGACCATTCCAGATAATAGTGCCCGCACTTTCTAAAAGTTTTGCCAGCGACTGGGCGGACTCTGGGCCAATATCCAAAACCATCTCATCCGCTGCTATCTGCCCAACCGGTTTAATTTGCGCAACCGCTGATTCACTAAACTCTGTCGCAACCACGACATCAGTGGGTAGTGGTATATGGGTGCGTTGCATAATATGCCGAGCCTGATCAAGCAGCTCTTTTTCACAGAGAGATTGCCCCACCGGAGAGCCCGCTGCAGCGATAAAAGTATTGGCGATGCCACCCCCGACAATCAGTTGATCCACCACTTCAGAGAGGGTTTCCAGTACCGTGAGTTTAGTGGAAACCTTGGAGCCTCCGACTATTGCTACCAGTGGCCGCCGCGGGTTATCCAGCGCCTGAGCCAGCGCCTCAAGCTCTCGGGTTAACAGGGGGCCAGCGCAGGCAACCGGCGCAAAGCGAGCCACTCCATGGGTAGAAGCCTGGGCACGGTGTGCGGTGCCAAAGGCATCCATCACATAGATATCACACAGCGCGGCCATTTTCCGGGAAAGTGCTTCATCGTCTGCTTTTTCACCCGCATTACAGCGTACATTTTCCAGTAGGACCAGTTCGCCAGCAGAGACGGCAACACCATCGAGCCAGTCCTGCTCAAAGCGTACCGGGCATTGCATGAGTTTTGCCAGGTGATCGGCCACCGGTGCTAAAGAGAACTCCTGCTGCTGGGTGGCGGGGATGCCCTCCTTCGGCCTGCCCAGGTGAGACATCAGCATAACCGCAGCACCCGCTTCCAGCGCCAGGCGGATAGTCGGTAGCGCCGCACGAATACGCTGATCACTGGTTACCAGGCCATTCTTGATCGGCACATTCAGGTCTTCACGGATCAATACCCGTTTGCCCGCCAGGTCAAGATCTGTCATTTTAATTACATTCATTACTTGGCTCCATCATCGGTGCGGCCATCAATTTGCATCAGGGTAGTTGCTACATCCAACATGCGGTTAGCAAAACCCCATTCGTTATCAAACCAGGCCTTGACGGTTATCAACCTGCCCTGGGTTACGCCAGTCTGCCCCCCGTCAACAATGGCGGACCGGGGGTCATGGTTAAAGTCACAGGAGGCCAGCAGTTCTTCAGTATAGCCCAGTATGCCCTTGAGGTTTGTTTGGGAGGCTTCAAGCAGTATCGCGTTAATCTCTTCGCGGCTGGTGCTGCGCTTCATTACGGCGGTGAGCTCCATAATCGACACATTGGCTGTGGGTACCCGCACAGCCGTTGCATTGAGTCGCCCCTCCAAATGTGGCAATAACCGGCAGATCCCCCTGGCTAATTCGGTTTCCACTGGGATGATGGAGACCCCAGCGCTACGGGTTCGCCGCAGATCTGTATGATGATAGGCATCAATCACTGGCTGATCATTCATCGCTGAGTGAATCGTGGTGATCTGCCCCAGCTCAAGCCCGATAGCCTCATCAAGCGTTTTGATCACCGGCAAAATGCAGTTGGTGGTGCACGAAGCGTTGGAAATGATGGTATCAGAGGCTTGTAACTGGTGCTGATTGATACCGTAAACGATGGTAGCATCAACATTCGCTTCAGCTGGTTGGGAAAATAATACCCGCCGTGCACCGGCCTCAATATGCTCCTGTGCTGAGGTGCGATCGGTGAAGGTTCCCGAGCATTCCAGCACCAGGTCTACCTGCTGCTTAGCCCAGGGCAGCAGATTTTTGTCCGTGCTGTGGGTCAGGCAGATATGGTCCCCATTGATACGCAGACACTCATCAACAGCGATCACCTCTCCGGCAAAACGGCCGTGGGTTGAATCATAGCGGGTCAGGTGGGCGATCGTTTCCCGGTCTGCGGGCTCATTAATGGCCACAATTTGCAAAGCGTCCCGATGCGCAGACTCATAGAGTGCGCGCAACACACAGCGACCGATGCGGCCATAACCGTTAATAGCGATCCGATAAGACATGAAATGCCTAGATAATTTCCTGCACTGTTTTGACAATATTGCTGGCGGTAAAGCCGAAAAATTCCATCAGTTCTCCACCCGGTGCAGACTCACCAAAGCGGGTCATACCGATCACCCTGCCATTCAGCCCAACATATTTGTACCAGTAATCTGCGTGTCCCGCTTCAACAGCAACTCTGGCGGAGACTCCGGCAGGTAGCACAGATTCCTTATAGCCTGCATCCTGGGCATCAAACAGGTCGGTACAGGGCATGGATACCACCCGCACGCCGATGCCAGAAACCTCCAGCTGTTCGGCCGCCTCCATGGCTATGCCAACCTCTGAGCCGGTGGCGATAATAATGGCTTGCAGCGCATGACTACTTTCCCGAAGCAGATAGCCACCCTTTTGAATATTATCCAGTTGAGTATCATCGCGTGGCATCACCGCCAACCCTTGTCTGGAAAATATCAGCGAGGATGGCCCGGTCTTTCTTTCCAGTGCTGTTTTCCAGGCGACTGCCGATTCCACCGCATCACAAGGACGCCACAAAGACATATTGGGCGTCACCCTTAGCGCAGCCATCTGCTCAACAGGCTGATGGGTCGGGCCGTCTTCACCCAGGCCGATCGAATCATGGGTATAGACGAAAATGCTACGCTGTTTCATCAATGCTGCCATGCGCACCGCGTTGCGAGCGTACTCCATAAACATCAGGAAGGTGCCGCCATAGGGGATAAATCCGCCATGCAGGGCGAGACCGTTAATGATGGCAGACATGCCGAACTCACGCACGCCATAGTAGATGTAGTTGCCGCTGAAATCCTGTGCTGATAACGGCTTTGAACCACTCCAGTTGGTCAAATTTGAGCCGGTCAGATCCGCAGAACCACCCAGCAGTTCCGGCAGCCCCGGAGCAAAGGCATTCAGGCAGTTTTGAGAGGCCTTGCGGCTGGCGATCTTTTCACCGGCAGCCTGAGTTGCCTTGATATAATCTTGCGCCAGGCGGGAAAAGTCTTCTGGCAAGTCGCCAGCCATACGTCGTTCGAACTCTACCGCTTCATCAGGGTAGCTGGCCCTGTACGCGGCAAATTCACTGTTCCAGGCTTGCTCTGCCTGTGAGCCACGCTCTTTGGCATTCCACCCCTGGTAAATGGCTTCAGGAATATCGAAGGGTGGGTGTTGCCAGCCCAGGTTTTCACGAGCCGCCTGGATCTCTTCTGCACCCAGCGGTGCACCGTGAACACTTTCACTGCCCTGCTTATTGGGCGCACCATAACCTATGATCGTGCGGCAACAGATCAGTGTGGGTTGCTCAACTTGCGACCTGGCTGTTTCTGTAGCGGCAATAATTTCATGAGGGTCATGGCCGTCCACATTTCGTATCACCTGCCAGCCATAGGCTTCAAAACGATCCGGTGTGTTATCAGCAAACCAGCCCTGAACCTTGCCATCAATGGAGATGCCGTTGTCATCGTAGTAGACAATCAGCTTACCCAGCCCCAAAGTACCGGCCAGAGAGCAGACTTCGTGAGAGATCCCCTCCATCAAACAGCCATCGCCGACAAAGCTATAGGTGAAATGATCAACAATACTGTGCTCTGGCCTGTTAAATTGTGCTGCCAGTGTTTTCTCTGCCAGCGCCATGCCCACGGCATTAGCCAGCCCTTGACCCAATGGGCCAGTAGTTGTTTCCACCCCAGGAGCATAGCCATATTCCGGGTGCCCCGGTGTTTTGGAGTGCATCTGGCGGAAATTTTTCAGGTCTTCTATCCCCAGCTCATAACCACTCAGATGCAATAAAGAGTAAAGCAGCATAGAACCATGGCCATTGGAAAGCACAAAACGATCGCGGTTTGGCCACTTCGGGTTAGCAGGATTATGCCGCAGGAAATCATTCCAAAGCACTTGGGCTATATCAGCCATTCCCATGGGTGCACCGGGATGCCCGGAATTAGCTTTTTGTACGGCATCCATGCTTAGGGCGCGTATGGCATTGGCCAGCTCGGTACGCGAAATGGTTTTTGATGGCATTAAAAACTCCTGCAGCCTAGTCGTGTATTTGAGAGGCGCCTATTGTCACTTAACTGGGTTTAAGCATCAAGGGAGCAATGCACAATTGCGGTTATCATCTGGCAGGAGATAGGTTATAAGACTCTG
>CAYYRK010000138.1:3507-6550 GCA_964473915.1 uncultured Pseudomonadales bacterium | reverse complement strand
TTAATGGCATGATCATTCACATCCATTAATTTATTGAGCCCCTGAGCAAGCTCCCTGTAAAAACCGTGTTGATCATCCAGGCTAACCCTATGACTCAGATCACCCCGTGCCGCCGCATCAACAACCTCAGGAATATCAGTCTGTATCGTAACCACCAGCTTTTCCTGCATGGTTTTCATGGCTTGAAGCAGCTGCCCAATTTCATCCGATGATTGCACATCAACCTGCAGCGAGAGATCCCCTTCAGCAATCTTTTCAGCCAGTTTCACCGACCTGTGGATAGGTTTGGTTATCATCAGCATGAAATACCAACCGAGCAGGATGGAGACTACCAGAGTTACGCTGGTAATAATCAGTACCATCATGAGATTGAAAGAAGCCTGGGCAAGTTTGGTTTCTGCCAGCGCAAAAAACTCTGCGGAAAACTGATCCTCCATATCCTTGAGCAGATTGATTCTCTGGGTAGCAGCGTCAAACCAGTGTTCTGAATCAACACCATCCACATTAATTCCTTGCTCATGTAGTTTCACAGCGCTAGCCCTCAAACTTTCAACTTTTTTGACCAAGGCACTATTCACTTGTTTTTGATAAAATTCCTGTTGCTGAGACGTAGCAAATGATAGAAAAACATTAGCGTAGACTTGTTGTTCATTAACAAGGCTCAGAAACTTGGCATACACCTCGTCATTAACATTGTCTTTGGCAAACGCACCAGCCAATACTGCACGCTCGATACCGGCACGCTCTTTGCCCATAAGAAAGTTCACGTAACCTGCCGCAGCGGTATTCACCTCTGCAATGGAGCTCAGTTTTGGTAGAAAACCGATGAGGTTCAGAAATACCCCGTTCATCCTCGTGTAGTAGCCAATGGCCTCACCAGCCGGTATATCAAGACTAATAATTCTCTGCCGTTTAGCTGCTATCTGATCAAGCATTCTCAGTGCTCCGGCAAGCTCATATTGGAACTCTGAACTGAAATCTTCAGCAGGGAATGAGCTAAGGTATGAACTTAAGTGCTGTATTTTTTTGTCGGTCATTGCATGCTGCGCAGGAAGTTTCAATCGAAACTTCGACCCACCACTACTCAGGTAACCTGCAGACGTACCCCGTTCTTTTTGCAGCTCATGGACCAGCGCACTGACATCAACAGATAGCTCAACGAGTTGCACTACATCAGCAGTTTCGCCACTAACACCCAAGGCTCGTTGGACTTCAGTCTGCGAAATAAACAGCAGCCCCATGAGCGGAATCAGCATCATCGCCGCGAGTTTCCAGCCCAAATTAATATCTTTGAAAAATTGATTGATCGCCATACAAAAACTCCGCTTTCTCGACGCTATTTTACGCCTACCTTATTTTAAGATTCCCCATCGAACCGCCTCTCAATTTATATCAAAACTGGCCTAGCAACTCCATGTCTCTACACTTGGAAGTTTAGGGGGCTATATTCACTTCATGCCAACCAGTGTAGTACATTTGGTGCAGCTTCAACCTCAACTCAACTTGTTCTTGATTTATATCAATTCGCCTCCTTTTAACACGGCATATCAGTAAGTAAAGTACTCGCGTAACGGTCTGATGAATTTACCTTTAGCCTGGAGAACAGGCCCAACTTTGATACTGTTGCGTCAACTCCGATCTGCTACAATCGCCCTCCTCCTGAATAATCAACGAGTCACCCGTGAAAAAAGATCGCATCTATACCTCCCCGAAAGAGAAACCCGAGGACTTTTGTTTTGATGACCAGGTAGCACAAGTATTTCCAGATATGATCAATAGATCCGTGCCGGGCTACCCGCTAATGTTGGAAATGATCGGCGTTATTGCCCGGTCTAAGGCCCAACCGAATAGCCGTTGTTATGACCTGGGATGCTCTCTGGGTGCCTCTACATTAAGTCTTCGTCATAATATGCCTGAGGACTCCTGCTCGATCATCGCGGTAGATAATGCCCCAGCGATGATCGAGCGCTGCAGGAAAAACATCGAGTCTGATACCAGCAATATTCCTGTAGAGGTTCGTTGTGAGGATATTCTCACCACATCCATTGAGAATGCATCGCTGGTCGTGATGAACCTGACCCTGCAGTTTATCGCTCCAGACAAACGCGAACTGCTTTTATCAAGGATCTACCAGGGCCTGAACCCAGGAGGTGTACTGATTTTATCTGAAAAAATTTATACCACTGGCCAGAAGAATCAATCATTACTCACGGATCTGCACCACCATTTTAAACGTATGCAGGGATATTCTGAGCTGGAAATCTCTCAAAAGCGTAGCGCGCTGGAAAAAGTGCTGCTACCCGAGACACTGCAGGCACATACCGATCGTCTACAACGCATTGGATTCAACCAGACAACCTGTTGGTTTCAGTGCTTCAACTTTGCCTCTGTGCTTGCCAGCAAATGATCAGCTTAGAAGCATTTCTGGCACAGATCAGATCCGGCAGACTGGCCAAGTTCTCAGAGCCACTAAACGCCGCCACCCAGACAGCCCTGGGCCACTATACCCATGGCGAACTCAAGGGTTGGCTGGGTGCTATTGAAGCCCTGCCAGATATGGGTAGTGTCAAGGTTGAAGTAAAAGACGGTACTGTCACCCTCTTAGCGGATCGCCAATTATCGGACGCTGATCGCACACAGTTTACACAAGCACTTGAACTGCTGCATCCCTGGCGCAAAGGCCCCTTTAACCTATTTGGTATCGATCTGGATTGTGAATGGCGCTCTAACCTGAAATGGGATCGCATTTTAGAGCATATCCAGCCCCTGAAAGATCGCTTGATACTGGATGTTGGCTGCGGCAATGGTTACTACTGCTGGCGTATGTTGGAACAGGGCCCGCAGTTAGTGCTGGGTATCGACCCTTCCTACAAATTTATGATGCAGTTTCAACTCACCAAACGCTACCTGCCTGAATCGCCAGTCTTCTTTTTACCCCTGAAAGGAGAGTCTCTGCCAACCAACATGGCCGTTTTTGATACTGTGTTTTCCATGGGTGTCCTGTATCACAGAAAATCTCCATTTGATCACCTGGAAGAGCTCA
>CAYYRK010000138.1:0-3407 GCA_964473915.1 uncultured Pseudomonadales bacterium | reverse complement strand
CTTACAATAGAGGGCCACCCCGCCCCGCGCAGGGCAATATTGATCGCCAAAAAATAGTCCCCAACAAAAAGGAACTTCCCTCGCCTGCTCACTTTCTAAACTTAGGTAAAGGTTTTTAAAACAGAGGTGATCATGAACAGGCGAGACTTTATCTGTCGCTCCTTCGGTTTGGCTGGGCTGACACTCTTCCCCTTAACCAGGGTTTATAGCCACGATGCTCCACTGAACCCCTTGAAGCTTGATGAGTCAGCGTGGCACGCAAGGCTCACACCGCAACAATTTCATATTATGCGCCAGGGGGGTACTGAAGCCCCATGGAGCAGTTTGCTGAATGATGAAAAAAGAACCGGAACTTACCATTGCGCTGGCTGTAAACTGGCACTGTTTTCTTCAACCAAAAAATACGAAAGCGGCACTGGCTGGCCAAGCTTCTACGAATCGATACCGGGTCATTTGGACACAAAGATCGATTTCAAACTCATCTACCCTCGCACGGAATATCATTGCGCGCAATGCAAAAGCCACCAGGGTCATCTTTTTAATGATGGTCCAAAGCCTTCCGGGAAACGCTGGTGCAACAACGGCCTGGCATTGATGTTTTTAGCAGATCAAGATTAGCCCGCTCCTCGGGTTGCAAGCAGACCCCCGGCCTGCATAATAGGAAGATGTTGAATAACCGGAGTTTACCACGCACTAATAAACCACCTCGCAGCAAGCTGCGGGGAAAAAAACCCAAAGAGATTTAAATATTATTTAAAATCATAGCATTACGATATATACATAAAGTGCAATATCATATTAATACGATAACATACTGTTTTCAACTATCAATACAAAAATATTTTTGCTTTAGATTTCAAGTAGTTATAGTGTATTCATTATTAGACTAAGCAGCGTCTATTTAATAACAAATTAATCGTCGACAGGATGACCTGAATTACGGTTAACTGAAACTGCTGGTGTATTTAAATAAAGACCCAAATAACCGATACCACATCACCGGGCGAGTAGCCCATACCACAAGCACCAGCAGTAATTTTCGTACACACAATAAGAGGTGTTATTATATGAAGACACAGAAACGTGATACGAGTATTCGCGCTTTCAGAAAAGGCTATCAAGCAGGCATCCAAAGCAAATCAAAAGAGAGCTGTCCTATCAGCCATGAACCTGAAAAACAGCAGTGGCTATCAGGCTGGAGGGAGGGCCGCCAGGATAATTGGGATGGGTTAACCGGCGTTTCCGGTGTTTCCAAAACACAACAGGTAATGGAGCAACTTGACCTCTAACGCTAAGTATTGAAAAAACCCGCCAAGTGGCGGGTTTTTTACCTATCAACAATCATCTCCACACAATACCCATCACACCAGCCTGACCTAACCCGACGAGTCAGAGTTAGCTTACATAAAAAACGAACAACGACCCAAGCCAACTACTCAAAGAGCCCAGCAACATCCTCTTAAAGACAAAGACTATCCAGACAACAAAAGTTCACCCCGCCAAGCTCTCTACACTAAGGGTAGAATATCCTTTGAGGCACTGGATACAAATTTAATCTGCTGCTACCTTGGGGTATACTACGCGCCCATTAAGTTCTCAGTTGGCCGTCGGGTGGCAGGAATACACGACACCCGACTTAACTTAGGATTTCAGGTTTAATCGACCCCAACATAGCAGCAGCGAACTCATAAAATGAATATCAAGGAATTTCTGGCAAAGCAGATTAGCAAAGCGATGGTTACGATCGGTATCGACGAAGATTGCGAACCGTTGGTCACCCGCAGTACACGCCCTGAATTTGGGCATTATCAAGCCAATGGTGCGCTGCCAGCGGCCAAAAAGATGAAAACCAAACCACGCGAGCTTGCCGCACAGATAATCGATCAGTTAGAACTAGACGATATGGCGGAAAAAATTGAAATTGCCGGCCCAGGATTTATCAATATTCACCTGAGCCAAAAATGGTTGGCCGAAAGGTGTAACAAGGTATTGGCCGATGACAACCTTGGTGTTCAGCGCCGAGCCAAAGCAAAAACTGTAGTCGTTGATTATTCAGCACCTAACCTGGCCAAGGAGATGCACGTCGGGCATCTGCGTAGCACTATTATTGGAGATGCGGTTGCACGAGTGCTTGAATTTATGGGCGACCGGGTTATTCGGCAAAATCATATGGGAGACTGGGGCACTCAGTTCGGCATGCTAATTGCTGAACTGGAAGATCAGGTGCAGGGAGACAAGCAACCGCAATGGGCGCTCTCTGATCTAGAAGGATTTTATCAAAAGGCGAAAATTCATTTTGATGCAGACCCAGGTTTTGCTAACAGGAGTCGCGAATATGTCGTCAAACTACAGGCCGGGGATGACCACTGTCTTAAACTCTGGCAGCAGTTCATTGATGTTTCAAAACAGCACAGTGCCGATATCTACCAGATGCTGGACGTCACCTTAGGGGAGAGGGACATCTATCCGGAAAGCGCCTATAACGATGACCTTCCTGGAATTATTGAGTGTTTGCAGCAGACAGGGTTGGCGGTCACGGATCAGGGCGCACAGGTGGTATTTCTGGATGAGCTTGCAGATAAGGAGGGTAACCCTTCGCCGGTCATTGTGCGCAAATCAGACGGTGGTTACCTGTATGCAACTACCGATCTGGCCGCACTACGCTACAGAACCGATCAGTTTGATGCAGACCGTATCCTCTATTTCGTTGATGCGCGCCAATCTCTGCATCTTCAACAGGTATTTACGGTAGCACGCAAAGCGGGTTTTGTGAGAACAAAGGCATCACTGGAACACCTGGCTTTTGGCACCATGATGGGCAAGGATGGTAAACCCTTCAAAACACGCACTGGTGGAACGGTGAAGCTCAGAGAGCTGCTTAACGAAGCGGTAACCAGAGCCGCTGACCTGGTGCGCAATAAAAATCCAGGCCTGCCCGCTGCTGAAATTGCAGCCATTGCCCGGCCCGTTGGTATCGGCGCGGTAAAGTACGCAGACCTTTCTAAAAACCGCACCAGTGATTATATCTTCAACTGGGACACCATGCTCAGTTTTGAGGGCGACACAGCGCCTTACCTGCAGTACGCCTATACACGGATCCAGAGTATTTTTGCAAAAGGGGGTATTGATGAACAGCAACTACAGGGCAATATCACACTACATGAGCCCCTGGAGCTTGCGCTGGCAATAAAACTGGTACAGTTTGCTGAGATGGTCGAACAGGTAGCCATATCCTGCGAACCCCATCAGCTATGCGGCTATCTCTATGGACTTGCCAGCGGATATATGAGTTTTTATGAAGCCTGCCCGATTCTCAAAGATGGCGTGCCCACAGAGGTGCGTGACAGCCGGTTACGCCTGTGTCAGTTAACAGCTAGCACCTTAAAGACGGGCCTAGGTTTACTGGG
>CAYYRK010000137.1:0-6638 GCA_964473915.1 uncultured Pseudomonadales bacterium | reverse complement strand
TCGGTTTAGCCATAACGTCCGGTTATGTAGTCTTCTGTCGCGGTTTTTTGTGGATTGGTAAAAAGGGTGTCTGTATCGCCAAACTCAATCAGCTCGCCCATATAAAGGAAAGCGGTATAATCTGATACACGAGCGGCCTGCTGCATGTTATGGGTCACAATCACAATAGTATATTTCGACTTTAGCTCATAGATGAGCTCCTCAATTTTGAGCGTGGAGATCGGGTCCAACGCAGAGGCCGGTTCATCCAACAGCAATACTTCAGGTTCTACTGCAATGGTACGGGCGATCACCAGACGCTGCTGCTGGCCACCGGAAAGGCCCAGGGCATTATCGTCGAGCCTGTCCTTAACTTCATCCCAGAGCGCTGCACCTTTGAGCGCCCACTCAACAGTTTCGTCCAGTAGTCGCTTTTTCTTGACGCCATGTATTCTCAGACCGTAAGCCACATTTTCATAGATGCTTTTAGGAAATGGGTTAGGTTTCTGGAACACCATGCCAACCCGCCTGCGCAGTTCAGCAACTTCGACCGAGCGATCATGGATATCCTGTTGCTCCAGCAAGATACGGCCCTTGATGCGACAGTCATCGACCAGGTCATTCATTCGATTAAAACAGCGTAGTAGAGTCGATTTGCCACAACCACTGGGGCCAATAAAGGCGGTCACACGCTTTTTCGGGATATCCAGCTCTATTGAGTTGAGCGCCTGTTTTTCGCCGTAAAAAAGGTTGAGATCCCGGGTCTGTAACGCAATCTGCTCTTCATGCGGAGTTTTGGCTGATGGGGCGCGATTTAGCGCGGCAAGATTAATAGCATGTGTTTTCACTGCTCGGGTGCCCAAGGGGGTTTCATCTATTATAGATTGAGTCATCGTATTAGGCTTCCAGGGCCTTGTATTTTTCTCTTAAATGATTTCGAATCGCAACTGCCGTGAAATTTAGTACAGCAATAACAAGGACAAGCAGCAGTGCCGTGGCGTAAACCAGTGGTCGTGCTGCCTCAACATTGGGGCTTTGAAACCCCACATCATAGATGTGAAACCCCAGGTGCATAAACTTTTGATCCAGGTGCAGATAGGGGTAGTTTTGATCCAGCGGTAGTGACGGCGCTAACTTGACGACACCCACCAGCATCAACGGTGCAACTTCGCCCGCAGCACGGGCTACTGCCAGAATCAAACCGGTCATTATTGCGGGGCTCGACATGGGCAGCACCACCCGCCACAGTGTCTCAAACTTGGTGGCCCCCAGCGCAAGGCTGCCTTCGCGAACCGAGCGTGGAATTCGTGCCAGCCCCTCCTCGGTGGCCACGATAACGATGGGAACAGTGAGTAACGCCAGCGTCAACGAAGCCCACAGCAGACCCGATGTACCGAAGGTGGGTGCCGGTAGTGCCTCGGGAAAAAAGAGCTTATCCAGTTCTCCGCCCAGAAAATAGACAAAAAACCCCAAACCAAAAACACCATAGACAATAGAGGGAACCCCCGCCAGGTTATTCACCGCAATTCTGATTGTTCGGGTCACTATCCCCTGGCGTGCATATTCACGCAGATAAACCGCAGCGATAACCCCAAAGGGAGTTACGAATATGGACATGAGTAGCACCATCAGCACTGTTCCGTAAATTGCCGGGAAAATACCCCCCTCGGTATTGGCTTCTCTGGGGTCATCTGCCACGAACTCCCATAATTTTGCAATATAGAAAATGGCCTTATCTATCGAACCCATGGCGTTGGGACGATAGGCCCTGACCACCTTGCTGATATTGACCTCTACCTCCTGTCCATCTGCCGTTCTGGTGATGAAGGAGTCTCGGGTAAATAACGTATAAAGCTCAGCCAACTGCGTTTCGAGCTGCGCGTATTCAGCATCAAGCTCTGTTCGCGTGGCATCCAGTTGCACCTGATCACCCTGGCTGACAGCTCCTTTCAACTCGAGCCGGCGCTGCTTTAGCCGCAACCGCTCCATCCGGTGATTGATGCTTCCGATATCACCCTTTTCAATAGCATAAATTTTACGGTAGATCTTCAGCGCCCGGTTGATTCTTGATTGCAACTCCAGCCAGCCCTGCGTCCCGCTAATGACCACAGTGCCGTTCTCCTTGACCGCTACCAGATAACCATAAAGATTACCCCATTCGCGACGTTCCACGGCCATAATATCTTGCGGGTGTTGCTCATTCTTAAGGTCACGTTTTAAAACCCAGGCAAAATCGCTACCTGTCAGATCCCGATTCCCTACCTTTAAGAGATAGCGCTCATAAAACTCCCTGCCTGGCTCGGTTTCAATCCCTGCTGCCCGGATCTGTTCGGCTGAGACTCGCTCCACCTCCACCCGCTCTCCGGCAATCATCCTGGTATTGTCCGCGCTAATCAGCTGTGCCTGAATGATATCACCTGGCCAGAAGTGAACCAGGCCTCTGGTAGCGATCAGCAACAACAACCCAACCACCATAATAATACTCACAGAAACCCCGCCTGCATTGAGCCAGACCCAGGGTGTTCCGCTTTTTAGCCACTCGTTGAATCTCATTATTTTTTTATCCTAAAATCCCCATTGAGCAAAGAGCCTTCTTTTTCTGAGCAGTTGATAGGCTTATTCATATTTCATAGTACTCAGCTTGTTTATCCAGCGCCTGTCTCACAGAGAACCATAGCGCCTTCGGAGCCGGTCTCTGACAATTTCAGCAATGGTATTGAATACAAAGGTAAACAGAAAAAGTACCAGTGCGGCCAGAAACAACACCCTGTAATGGGTGCTGCCAACTTCAGATTCCGGCATCTCTACCGCGATATTGGCTGCCATGGTGCGCATCCCCTCAAAAATATTCCAATCCATGATCGGTGTATTACCCGTTGCCATCAAAACGATCATGGTTTCGCCAACAGCACGCCCGAAGCCAATCATAACCGCTGAGAATATGCCGGGGCTGGCGGTCAGAATGACCACCCGTGTCAATGTCTGCCACTGCGTAGCACCCAGCGCCAGTGAACCATTGGTCAGGTGTTTTGGAACACTGAAAATAGCATCTTCAGTAATGGAAAAGATCGTGGGGATGATAGCAAAGCCCATGGCAAGGCCAACCACCAGTGAGTTTCGCTGATCAAAATTAACACCAACGACACTGCTTAGCCAATGACGCATATCTCCGCCAAAAAATATCTGCTCGGTAGTGCTACTAAGGCTGATTGATATCCAGCCTACCAGCATGATAAGTGGAATCAGCAATGTTACCTGGGATCCTTCCGGTAGCCAGTTGCGCAGTGACCGGGGCAGGTGAAACCAGGCAAAAGAGAGCGCCAGTATGGCGATAGGGGTGATGATGAACAGACAGAATATCCCCGGCAGATTCATCTCCACAAACGGTGCCAGCCAGAGACCTGCCAGGAACCCCAGAATTACAGTGGGCAGGGCTTCCATCAACTCGATCAGAGGTTTAACTTTGCGCCGCATACCCGGAGCCATAAAGTAGGCGGTGAATATTGCACCACATATCGCTAACGGGGTTGCTAGAAGCATCGCATAAAATGCCGCTTTGATCGTGCCAAAGGCCAGCGGCATCAGGCTTAGTTTCGGTTCAAAGTCATTACTGGCTGCAGAAGATTGCCAGATATATTCAGGCTTTTCATAACTTTCATACCAGACCTTCTCCCATAATACTGACCAGGAGACCTCCGGATGCTCATTCTCCAGATCCCAAACCTGCATTCGCCCCGCTTCACTTTCCAGCAACAGGGCGTTTGAACGCGGTGCAAGACTGGCATGCGAGATGCCAACCTCACTGACCTTTTCTCTGAGCAGGTCTCGAGAGGCCGTTGTATTGAACAAACCAAGTTCCCCAGAGCTGTTGAGCGTGACAAACCCCTTGCGCCGATGCTCAGCCACAATATGTCTGACATCACTGGCCCCTGAATCAAAACTTCTTATTTTTTGGAGTGACCAGCTGTTGGCCTCCCCCCGCACTAAAAACCACTGACTGACCCTACCCTGGTCATCACCCATCAGCAGGGATAACTCCCCGAGTAGAAACTCCATCTTCAAAACCCTGGCCTGGGTACCAAGTTCAACCAGGCTATGCTTCTCTGGCAGGCCATCATAAGCCAGGCGATAGATATGGAGTTGATTTTGTTCTGTTAAAACATAGAACCACTCCTGACCCGAATCGATAGCCAATGCTGTAACTTCGCCAGTGGGCTGAGCTATCGTCAGCTCTTCACGCTCAAGCGTGAGCTCTTCAGATAAAAAACTGGTTATTTTGCTAAACCGGGTCAGTAAAACTTTTCCAGCCTGCGTCACTGCACCCACCAGCAGGGCCTCCTCCTGATCACGAATCACCATCTTTTTCAAAGGCTGAGGCGGCTGAGCAATCGTCAGCGCTTTATGGCCGAAGGGATACTTGATGTGTGGAGTAATCAGGCGTTGATCTTTGGGCCAGGAGATCTGGTATTGGTGTTTAACCAGTATTGTCTGCCCATTATCCAGCCCTAGTGCGAACATTCGGGTCGAAGGCGCATCGCTGGCACTGGATGTGATGCTAGTGTTTTCTGGCAGGATCAGCTCCTTCAGATCGACCAGTGCACCATTCTCTGTGTTGAAAAAAACAGCCTTGCCCTGGTTAGTCAGGCGCAGCCCGATCTCGGTCTGCTCCTCTATGGAGATAAGCAACGACGCTCCGGACTCCAAAGAGGGCACCGCAAATTCACTTCGTTGCGCTATTGATGCGCCACGTAGCATGGGGATAACTTCGGAGAGCAGGTAAACAAAGATCAGCAGGATCGCCACAATAACACTGATTCCACCCAGACCGATGGTAAAGCGCGCGGCTTTATCCTTAAACCGTCTTATTTTGCGTCTTCGTACATATTGCTTGTCATCAAAGTTGATGCGCGTGCCTGGCGGTGTACACTCGGTCATTTTTTATCCTGAACAATAGACAGATGCCTGAACCAGACACCTGTCATCCTGACTACCTGCATGACTACTTTGCAGCACTGTAGCAGGCAATCTTAATTTTAAGCCCGACAATCTCTCGGACTACTTTAAGCCCAGTCGGCCCAGCGTTTTCTCAACAACAACGGCGGGTAGCGGTATATATCCATCCTTAACCACCACCTTCTGTCCCTGATGAGAGAGCACCAGTTTAAGAAATTCACGCTCCATAGGCGACAATTTCTTATTGGGAGCCTTGTTGACGTAAACGTATAGAAAACGGGACAGGGGGTAGGCACCAGTCACTGCGTTATTCGACGTTGCCGCAACATAATGAGAACTGTCTTTTTTTGCTAATGGCACGGCCCTCACACTGGAAGTTTTATAACCGATACCTGAATATCCAATACCATTAATAGAGGCACTGACAGACTGTACCACTGAAGCTGAACCGGGCTGTTCATTAACACTGCTTTTGTAATCGCCCTTGCACAGCGCTACCTTTTTAAAATATCCGTAGGTCCCGGATACAGAGTTACGACCATAGCGCTGTATATTGCGATTTTCCCAGGTACCGCTCATGCCTAGATTGCCCCAGGAATTCACATCTTTTTCAGCACCACATTTACGGGTTGAGGAAAAAATTGCATCCACCTGCTGTATATTCAACCCTTTGATGGGATTATCCTTATGGACATAAACAGCCAGGGCATCAATGGCAACCGGAACCGCTGTTGGCTCATAACCAAATCTTTTCTCAAATGCCTCAATCTCTTTATCTTTCATCTTGCGGCTCATGGGCCCAAAATTTGAGGTTCCCTCCGTCAATGCTGGTGGAGCGGTGGATGAACCTGCAGCCTGAACCTGAATATTGATGTTAGGGTATAGACGCTTAAACTCTTCTGTCCACAGGGTCATCAGGTTCGCCAGCGTATCTGAACCAACCGATGACAGGTTGCCAGAAACACCGCTTGTCTTACTATAATCTTTAATAGCCACATCCACCTTCGCTGCCGCAATAGCGGATCCAGCTACTACTGTCAGTGGGAGGGCCAAACTTAAAGTGCGTAATCGTGTTTTTAACTGGATTAACATGACAAAACTCCGTATTAATTCGGTGATAAAAGCATTACGAACGCCACTTTAAGCTGGTTTTGTTACAACAATATGACAATCCACCCCCTCAACCAGGATTAATCAACCAACCCTGCCGAAACAGACCCAGATCAAAGATTATTATTACTTGTCATATAACTGCAATATTTCAACCTTAATATAGGCCAGGTCTTAATTATTCAACGCAACAACCCTTACGACTATTGAGGAAACACCATGAAAGTGAAGCTAATACCACTGGCCATTGCTTGCGCACTTACTGCACAGGCGCAAGCGGGCACCGTGACCAGCAGTGGCCCAGACATTATCATCAACACCAAAAGTGGTTTTGAAGTAAAAACAGTTGATGGCGATTATATGTTCAAAATTGGCGGGCGTATTCAGCTGGATTACAACAGTTATGATGGCGTCATGAACAAAGTAGAGGGCGAAACAGGGAGCGATCTTTTTTTCCGCCGGGCTCGGATTGAGATGAAGGGGAAAATCAAAGATTGGGGTTATCTGTTTTCCTATAATTTGACCCATAGTGGTTCTATCGATCAGCTGCACACCACTTATCTGGGTTGGGGCAAAACGGCCCGCCTGACTTTTGG
>CAYYRK010000136.1:0-6706 GCA_964473915.1 uncultured Pseudomonadales bacterium | reverse complement strand
GCGATGTACCCCGGAAATCCCAGATCATGCGTGGCCCCTTTACCGTTACTTTCATGCATATTTTTGCCAACACATGCTCACGCAGATCACCATCAATAAAGGTATCCACTCGGGTGATACCATCCGGTATCTCCTCAATACGACGCAGCACTTCAGCTTCTGTATCTTCAAGCGACTTTCGCAAGGTACCGTGCAGATAGTCAACGCCAAACTCCTCAATCACCGCCAGCACCCGCTCACGCAAGCGCAGAACAGAGTGCAGCTTTACCTTCATGTCTGCTAATTGCAGTTTGGGGTCACGCACCGAGTTTTGTAAAAATGTGACCAGATCACGCCGTAATTTATCGTTTTCAACCACTTTAAAGGGGCTCATCTTCAACCCCTCATCAAATTTACTCTCGGCAATTGATGGCATACCACCCGGTTCAATCGCCCCGTTTTCCCCTTCGTGAATGGTGGCCGATACCCAGCAAACCAGCTCTCCCTGCCAGAATACCGGCATAATCATGCTCTGGTCTGTATTATGAATATTGCCATAGTTGGCATCGTTATGGATAAAACCATCACCGTCTCGTACACCCACACTGTCATCATTCACCCAGTATTTGCGAATGAATTTGACCGGATATTGACAAACTGAAGCGAACACCACGATACCCAGAGTGCCAGTCATAGCCATATCACCACTGCCCGTAAATATGGCGGTCACTAGATCTCCCCACTTGGCACCCGGAGCAACACCCATCTGCTCAACCATGGTATGGGTTTCATCCAGTGCAGACAGTAGTCGACCACGGACGATATTTGCCTGTTGGGTATCAAATTTGGATGACAGGGCACGATTTTCCGCCTCACTCCGCGCTGCCAGGCCATGATCAGACATAATGTCCGGATCAGGCCCGTAGAATAGCTGATTGTCCGTTAGGAACTGATCCAGAAGCGCCTGTTCTTCTGTTGATAAGCCATTTTTATCTTCACTCATGGACATGGTTTACTCCTGGATAACCCATTAATTTAATCGTGTTAATTCGAGTAACTTGCTATTCACTGCCGATTTTAAAGAACCATACAGCTCCGCGGTTGGAAGCATGAAAACTCCAGCCAGGTTCGATCAGATAGGTCGTGTTCGTGCTGGTCACAACCGCAGGTCCTTCAATATAGGTGCCCGGCTGCAAAGCGGAATCGTCATAGACTGCTGTCGATCTTGCGCGATCGAATCCTACAAAATAACAGTCACGTGAGCCTGTCGGCTCGACAGAAAGTTTTTCTGCGAGCGGCTTGATCTGGGTGAAATCGACCTTAGCCAGCTCTACATAGGAACTAACGCGTATCGTATTAATACGTACACCAGATTCAGCTGCCTGGCTCCCTTCACCAAAACGCTCACCATAACGTGTATGAAAACGATTAATCAGATCCATTACATCATGCACACCCCGAAAACGGAGGACATCGGTTTCCACCGCGGTCTCGACCCGCTGGTTGCCATAACGCATATCGAACTCCAGACGGAATTTAATCTCGTTCATATCCACCCCCTGACGCAGCAGATCTTCACGGCCACGGTTTTCAAGCTGTGCGATGGCATCATTGAGCTTGATATAATTGGTCAGCAGCGTGGCAGTGCCGGTATGGAACAGCACTGTGTAGGTAGATAGCTCATGAATATGCATCTGGTTAACATTGCCCGCACCCAGCGCAGAAAATACCGGGCTAAAAGGGGGCGCTAGTACTCGGCTAACACCCAGGGCATTGGCAATACCACAACAGTGCAACGGGCCATTACCACCAAAGGCCAGAGTAGTGAAATTTTTGGGTTCATAACCCCGAGACCGTAGCTCTGTGGCAATACCGTTAGCCATGTTGGCATTTGCTGTCTGCTTAATGTATTTGCAGCAGTCGATAATATCGAGATCCAGGTCATCACAAAGCTCTTCTTCGATAGCAAAGCGTGAGCGTGCCGGATTGAGTTTGATGCGGCCATTCGCGTAGTTCTCAGGGTCAAGATATCCCAACAGCAGGTCAGCATCTGTCACTGTGGGATCCATACCGCCACGATCATAACAGGCAGGGCCGGGGTCAGACCCGGCACTTTCCGGACCAATTTTTATCGTTTTGTGGATCCCATCATAACTGGCAATGGAGCCTCCACCCGCGCCCAGGGTTACCAGGTGTACCATGGGCACACTCACAAGCCAGCGGTCGATGATCGGATTAAAATCGTAGTGTTTTTCGCCCCCATCAACCACAATGCCAATATCAAAGCTGGTCCCACCCATATCACTGGTTACAATATTGCCCAGCTCTCCACTGATAGAAAGGTGCTCGGATGCGGCAATGCCTGCAACCGGGCCAGAGTGCACAGTCTGCAGTGCATCGGTGGAATTTAACTGGGCCATACCGCCGGAATTATGGCTGATTAACATCGGCTTGTTGTAACCGTTGGCCCGCAGAAAAAGCTCCAGGGCACCCAGCCCGTGATACATGACCTGATGCAGGAAACCATCGATGATAGTGGACATTGAACGTGTATATTCACCCTTGCGACCCACCACCTGGTGGGAAAGCAACAAGGGTATCGCCCCTAGCAAATAGGAGGGATATTCCTCAAGAAAGATCTCTCTGGTTCGCAGTTCGTGCTCAGGATTAACAACACTGTTGGTCAATACAACGACTATTGTTTCCGCACCCTGGTCAACGAGCGAGCGTAATTTATCGCGCAGATCATCCTCATCCAAAAGTAGCAAAACATCACCACTGTAGGTAACCCGCTCACGCACCGCTCGAATCATCGGAATGGGCACGATAGGATCGGGACGTACTGCGTTGGGCAGATCCCGCTGCTTTTCAAAGGGTAGGCCTTCACCATAGCCACGGCCTCTTGACAGGGGCACAGTACTATTAAACCCCTCGGTCACAATCAGGCCAATTCTCGGCCCTTTTCTCTCGATCAGCGCGTTGGTACCCAGTGTTGTAGAATAGCGTACCGAATCAACCCCCCCCAGTAGTGTTCTCTTGTCGATGTCCAGATCCTGGAGCGCCACATCCAGAGCATCATTAAAGCCCTGCGCAAGGTTGTGCGTGGTGGTTAAAGCCTTGGCGCCGACATATTGCCCATCCCAGGCAACAAAACAATCAGTGAATGTGCCACCGATATCAACCGATATTCGCTTCATTATAATGACCCTCCTGCCAAAATTAGTGGTTATGGGTGTGGCGGTTAAGCTCGATATCGGGAATCTGAGGGTGCTCAGGAACATCACCCCAGGCAGCCACCTTTTTCTTCAGATCATCTATGTCTAGCTCAATATCGTACACCGGAGGGTGTCCGGGTACGGTATACTCAACTTCGACCATTGTTCCGCAATGTGGACAGTAAAATTCCAACATTGCAGTGTAAGCGGGGTCCGGGGCAAAACTGTAACTGTAAAGCTCCTGGTTAAGCAGAGGTTTATGAATCTCACTAGGGTCACGGTCATATACCAGCAGGCCCCGCTTATAATTATCACGCGCCGATACCAGTTCATTGTTGCACCGGCGGCACTCCCACATCTCAGTATCCAGATTGATACGCAAGTATTCAGTGATATTTGCTTTCATGAGCCACTCCTCAAACTGTTTTTTTCCAAAATCAGATCTCTATTCCCCGATACTGTTAAACGCCAGCCTTCATCTACAAAACCGGTAAAAAACGCCTCCTCGACAATCAACGGACCGTCAGCCGACGCTCCAGGATGCTGATCTTCAAGACGAATTACGGGGACATTAATCGGATTATTTTCAGCGATAGTTACCTGACGCAGACTATTAATCTTAACTTCCTGCAGAGTTTCATTACCCAGTGCGGCAAATTGCAGGCTGCTGATATTTTTGCGGGCTTCATAGACCAACACGGCACTATCTTCCGGCTCCAGGTCACAGGGTATTGAGCCCTGCACTGCGACAGAAAACAGCTGCTCATCATCCCCACGAACACGCAACAGCGATGTTTCGATAATACATTCATTGATATCTACGCCTTCAGCAAACATATCTCTGGCTGCACGTTGCCGTGTATTTTTCAATAGATTGCCCAGCGCTTTATCACTATGCTCGTCCAGCGTAAAACGATAGATCTGTGAAAGTGGCGAGAACCCAATACCGACGGCACTAAATACAGCGCCCAGTCCTGGAATAACAACCCGTTTAGCCCCCGTGGCGTCAGCTATACGGGTTGCCGCCAATGCCCCGGCACCACCAAAACCAAACAGCGTTGTCTCTCCATCAATATCGCTGCATCTCTTAAGCCCTGCAGCAATTTTCCCGACCCAGGCATTAAATATTTTTTCCAACGCCTGATGCAGTCCAAGGCCAAGGGGCTGGGCAATATTAGAAAGAACGGCTTCTTTGGCTCGATCCATGTCTAGATTAAACTCACCACCAAAATAGGTAGCCGAGTCAAGCACACCCAACAGCAGAAATACATCAGTGATGGTTACCATCTTGCCTCCCAGACCAAAGCAGGCAGGCCCTGGAGCTGCGCCAACCGATTGAGGCCCAACGGTGATGTTTGAACCATCGATAGCAATGATGGAACTTCCACCAACCCCGGTACTGAAGATATCGGCCATTGGAAAAGAGACCTCCACCCCCTCAATATGCCCATGCATATTGCTGGCCAGAACACCATCGCTGACCATTCCAATATCGGTACTGGTACCGCCTACATCGTAGGAAAGCACCTTGTTAAATCCGTAGTGTTCAGCCAGAGCCCTGACACCCTCCATGCCTCCACGAGGACCAGAACTATACGATTTAAGCGCCATGGTTTTGGCCACACGCGCAGAACCCCCGTCATTACGGAAAATCAGCAGTGGGTTTTTTGTCTTATGGGACTTAAGCCGGTGATCAGCACTGTAAAGAAACCGCTCCATGGCGGGATGCAGGAAAGCATTCATGATCGCAGACCAGGTGCGACGCTCATAATTGGGGTCGTCTGCTAACTCTCCAGCCGCCATGACCGGGACCACACCAAGCAGATGAGACGGGAATTTTCTGCCGATAATACGGCATATTTTTGTTTCAAAACCTTTAAAATCATCCCTGTTAATGGACAATATAATCCGGCTGGCACCGGCTGTGGCCACTCGGTTAACTGCACTGACAATGTTCATCTCCGATTCAGAGCCTTCCAGGGATAGATCGATCTCCCCCACCCTGTCTGCAACCAGATCTTCGAACAGTGATACTTGAACTCCAGTCGCTTTGAGACTGGAAAGATCCGCCCCGCGTTCAACCAGCAACCCCAACCGAGGCCCCTTGCGCTCTACCAGCGCATTGGTTCCCTGAGTGGTGGAGTAGCGAATGTAGTCGGTAGTCTGTAGCAGTTCATCGACATATTTTTCATCTCCGTATATGTCGCGAGCCAGTTTTTTTATTCCGTCAAAAAAACACTTACTCAGATCAAAAGGTGTGGTTAACGCCTTGGTATGGTAGATCTTGTCTCCATCCAGGGCGCAGAAATCGGTGAGTGTGCCACCGTTATCAATATTAATAAGCTTTTCCATAAGTTGCCTACCCTTGATTATGACGAGCGCCAATCTGTTCAAGATCAAGTCAGCATATCCCAGAAAAAACAGCTGAACACTACCCGGCAGGGTAGTTTTCATTACCCGAACTGCGCTCCTGATACCAGGAAAAACAACCCAGGATGAACATCCACTGATATTCTGCCAGCCTTAAAGTAAAGTTTTTTCAACAGCTGCTATCTTGGTGGTTGACAACTCTTTTGCTGCTATACAGAATAAATCCTAGCTGACCTGAGTGGTTTATGAACTATCCAGGTTAAGAGAAGCCAACATCCACTACCCAACTATTAGCTTATGCGTATTACTGTCTTTCTGTTTGTACTGGTTCTGCTATTTTTTTTGGAGTTGATCGGGCCGGTACAAAAAGCCCTGATTCTCCCACTAACCCGGGAGCTGGCCGAAATTACAGCTATGATCCTGCAGTTTTTTGACGATACTGTTTCCTTTCAGGGCGTTGTTATTATCAACAACCAAACTCGGGAGGGTGTTTCTATACAGCCTGGCTGCAATGGCGTGGAAGCCATTATTATCCTGGTGGCAGCCATTATCGCTGTACCAGCGAGTCATCTGCAAAAACTGGCGGGTATTGTGATAGGCTCAGTGGCGATCCAGAGTCTAAATATTTTTCGTTTAATTAGCCTTTTTTATCTGGTTCAGTGGAACCGCCAATGGTTTGAATGGGCCCATCTTTATCTATGGCAGGCACTGATTATTCTTGATGCCCTGATTGTCTTTGTGTTGTGGCTGCGCTGGCTCAATCGCACAGAAGAAAGGAGCGTAGCCAGTGACTGATACCGCACCCAGAAAGT
This sequence comes from uncultured Pseudomonadales bacterium, assembly GCA_964473915.1. Taxonomy (GTDB): domain Bacteria; phylum Pseudomonadota; class Gammaproteobacteria; order Pseudomonadales; family IMCC2047; genus CAYYRK01. The sequence continues at coordinate 330 of CAYYRK010000136.1, read as the reverse complement.
TTCTTCTGTGGGTTCTGCTCTGGATGCCGGTTACATTTGTGCTCTGGTACTGGATGGCGCCCATCCTGCTAGTACCTGTGCAGTGGTTGAGCGAACTGGTTTTAACCCGATTTTTTGATCATGCCATTAAGGAGGTTGGTCAAGAGGGGATCTATTTTGACATGGTAACAATATTTGGCAGTGACTTGCTGGATAGTTATCAGGAAGGGCAACCGGTTGGGGAGGTTCTTTTTAGACTGAATGCACTTAAATACGGCTACGGCGTGCCCCTGATTGCAGCGATGATTCTGGCAACACCCAACCCGTTAAAAGCCAAACTCCTGTTTTTTG
>CAYYRK010000135.1:0-6723 GCA_964473915.1 uncultured Pseudomonadales bacterium | reverse complement strand
GCCAAATAATATCCAGGCCGGCACCACGATAAAGCACTGCCTGTGTCGCCGCGACATAGTGCGTCGTCGGCACCAGTTCCATTAGGTTTTGCGTCAACACCGGCATGCTTTCACGGGGGCTCACCATGCCTGACAGCATTAACATAGGCAGCAATACCAGCAACATCAATAGGCCAAACTGCGGCATGCTGCGTGTAATAGTGGCCATAAAAATACCCATTGCGGTTATGGAAAACAGGTACAAGCTCGTTAATAAAGCAAAGAGCATGATGGATCCTTCAATGGGCACTGCTAGCCAGCCTTGTACAACAAATTGCAACGAACAGACCGATGCAATCAAAACCACCAAGCCCATAGACCAAACTTTGGCCAACATGATTTGAGCGGGCGTAACGGGCATCACCAATAGATGTTCAATCGTGCCATGCTCACGCTCGCGAATCAGTGCAGCGCCAGAAAGAATGAACGAGAGAATGGTGACCATCTCGACAATTTCCATGACCGAACCAAACCAGGACTCTGTTAAGTTTGGGTTAAAGCGTGCACGTAGGACTAAATCTACGGGCAGTTTTAGCTCACTTCGGTAGCGCTGTACGAACTCATTCACCTCGCCTTGAATAATCTGGTGAATGTGCCCGGTACCGGTGAATGCTTGTGTCATTCGTGTGGCATCAACGTTGAGCTGCACTTCGGGCGAGCGCCCGGCCAACACGTCACGCTGAAAGTTAGGTGGAATATCGAGGGAGAAGGTATATAAACCGGCATCGAGGCCTTTATCGATTTCAGATAAGGCAATTTGTACAGGTGGTTTGAACTGCGGCGGATGGAAAGCCGCAATAATACGTGTCGATAGTGCGGAGTCGTCCTCATCTACGATTGAAATAGGGACATTGCTGAGCGTGTCTGGTAGGGCATTTCCGACAATATAAATCATGGCCGTAAAGCCCCAAAGAATAAGGATCAGCATCATAGGGTCGCGCCATAAGCTCCATAATTCTTTAACGCCCAGTCGGTAGATATTCGCTAGCTGATTTATCATCACTTTGCCTGCTTTTTCAGTAACACAACAGAAAGAGCCAAGATAATTACCCCACCCAGCAAGATAGGAATAAAAAAGTGCTGTAGCTCAAGCATGCCGAGTGCCTTGTTGAACACCCCTCGACAGATGGTGATGTAGTGTGTGGTGGGATTAATGTTGCCTATTATTCTACCGATGCCATCAAGTGATGAGACAGGGTCGATCATGCCTGCAAATTTAATGGTAGGTAATGCTGTACCCATTGTTGCAAAAAAAAGTGCCGCAATTTGACTACGGGTAAAAATAGAGGCAAATAGCCCGAAAGCGGTGGCATAAAATACAAAAAATAAACTTGCCAGCGTTAAAGCCAAAAAACTGCCTTTCATCGGCACGCCAAATAGGGTGACCGCCAGCAAGGCCATTAAAAAGAAATTCAGCATCGCTAACACAATATAAGGCAGTTGCTTGCCCAACATAAATTCAGCACGGGTAATGGGTGTGACATAAAGATTGATTATAGAGCCCATTTCTTTTTCACGCGATACCGATAGCGCGGTTAAAATAGCGGGAATCATTAATAGCAACATGGGAATAATAGCGGGCACCATGGCGGGCAAACTTTTCACATCGGGGTTATAGCGATAGCGTGTTTCAATCGTCACTGGCGCAGCCCCCATATCCTGGCCAAAGCGCTGTTTTGCCGTTTCAATGAGCCATTGTTGGTGTATTCCCTGTATATAACCTTTTACTGTGGCAGCACGTTGGGGCATCGCGCCATCAAACCAGGTTGCAATTTGCACCGGGTGACCACGCCTGACATTACGCGCGAAATTAGGGGGGATTTCAATGGCGAGTGATAGCTCACCGCTACGCATACGTCGATCAAGATCTTCATAATCTTTGATTGGGCTTCGTTCGATAAAATAGCGTGACCCGGAAAGATTCAGCGCATAATTTTGGCTAAGTTGACTCTGGTCGTGGTCAAGTACCGCATAGGTGAGATCATCAACATCCAGGGTGATGCCGTAGCCCATGACTAGCATCAAAAAAACAGTCCCCACCAGGGCCATTGTGAGCCGTACCGGATCCCTTAGTAACTCCAAACTCTCTCGTTGGCTATAGCTAAATGCTCGCGAAAAACTAAATATGGGCTGTTTTTTTTGCTTGAGGTTTATTGCCGTGGCAGCTGAGGATTTATTCTCAACCTTCGCCGATCTTGCCTTCGGTAAAGCGAGTTTGTCGTCTAAGTTATTCTCTTCTAAATAGGCAATAAAGGCCGCTTCTAAAGTATCGGCACCGCGATTACGAGTAATATTATCAGGCGTATCGCTGACTAATACCTTGCCAGCATGCATCAGTGAAATACGATCGCAACGTGTCGCTTCATTCATAAAGTGTGTCGAAATAAAAATGGTCACTTTATCGTTACGCGACAATTCAACTAATAGCTGCCAAAAGCCATCTCTGGCCACCGGATCAACCCCGGACGTCGGCTCATCAAGAATGAGTATTTCGGGTGAATGCACCATGGCTACCGCCAGTGATAAGCGCTGACGCATGCCTAAAGGTAGCGGGTTGGGCAAGCTGCTGCGTACCTTTTCTAAATCAAAGCGTGACAGTAGCTCGTCAACACGTTCGCTAATTTGAGACTCGGGTACGTTGTATAAACGGGCGTGAAGTACCAGGTTTTGTTCTACGCTCAATTCAGAATAGAGTGAAAATGACTGCGACATATACCCCACACGTCGTCGAGTATCCATATCACCCGCATTGACTTTTTTACCAAACAAATAGGCCTCGCCCTCACTGGGTGAAAGTAAGCCGGTCAACATTTTCATGGTGGTTGTTTTACCGCAACCATTTGAGCCTAAAAAGCCAAAAATCTCACCGCGATGAATACTAAAATCAACCTGATCAACGGCGGTAAAATCACCAAAGCGCATGCTTAGGGCCTTGGCTTCAATCGCAATATCAGAACCCTCAACAAAAGGGGGGACAATCACCTCTTTGTAACCCCGTTTTTTCTCCACGGGCAGGAGTTCAATAAAAGCCGCTTCAAGGGTTTGTTTGCCCGTTTGCTGATGAAGCTGTTGCGGTGTGCCGGTTGCCAACACCTTTCCAGCATCCATCGCTACTAGCCAGTCAAAATTTTCTGCCTCTTCCATATACGCAGTGGCAACAATAACGCTCATGCTAGGTCGTTGTTCGCGGATATGATTAATTAAGGCCCAAAACTGCGCGCGCGCAAGGGGGTCAACCCCTGTTGTCGGTTCATCTAAAATCAATAATTCAGGATCGTGAATCAGTGCGCAGCACAATCCTAGTTTTTGTTTCATACCACCGGACAACTTGCCTACCGGGCGGTCTAGAAAAGCGGATAGCCCGGTGGCGTGTGTTAATTCATCAATACGACGGCGGCGCTCCGCTTTTTGATGACCAAAAAGGCGGGCGAAAAACTGAAGGTTTTCTTCGACTGAGAGCGATGGATAGAGGTTTTTGCCCAGGCCTTGAGGCATGTAGGCAATGGCGGGGCATACCTTATTGCGGTGCTGTCTATCACCCATATCCCCCTGTAAAACATCAAGTGTGCCATCCTGAAGCGCTCTGGCCCCGGCTATTAAGGCCAGTAAGCTGGACTTGCCAACCCCGTCTGGCCCAATAAGGCCAACCATGCAGCCCGCTGGGAAATCTAGGTTAATGGCGTCCAGTGCAACGGTTTTACCATAACGTAAACTCAGCGAACGGACAGTTACTACTGCTGTTCCATCAGCTTCGGTTGCCATTATTCAGGTACCTTAACCTTTAAATTATCAGGCCAGGTAAGCTGTGGATCCAACTTAAGCCATGCCACACCAGGCAAGCCTGTTTTGACGTGCTTTACGTGCTTTTCAAGTAAGGCTTCATCAATGCGGGCTTTAACGCGAAACATCAGCTTTTGCCGCTCACTCGCTGTCTCTACGGTTTTAGGTGTGAACTGTGCCACGCTAGAAACAAAACTCACCTTGGCAGGCATGACCATTTGGGGGACTGCATCCAGGATGATATGTACCTCGTCACCCAATGCCACACGACCCGCTACTGTTTCTGGTAGAAAGAAGGTCATATAAACATCACTCAAATCCACCATGTTGAGCACTTTCCCGCCTCCGGGCAGCACTTCACCCGGTTCTGCCACGCGGTACTGCACACGGCCATTGCGGGGCGCCTTGAGTTGGCTGTCTTCTATATCTGCATTAATTCGCGCTATCGTTGCTTTCATGGAATCAACGGTTGCCTCGGCACCTGTTACTTGTGCCTGTGCTGCAACCACTGCAGCCTGTGCCGCTTGAACTTGTGCTTTTGTTGCGGATAAGGAGGCCGTTGCAATGCGTACTGTGGCGTTGTCATCATCCAGATTTTCAATTGTTGCTGAACCTTTTTTTACCAGTTTTTGGGTGCGCACCTGGTGCCGCTTGTTGTTATCAAGTTCACTTTCAGCTTTAACCACAATCGCTTTAGCGGCTGCGATATTGCTTTGTCTCATGGCAACTTGAGCTTGCGTGCTAGCAACCATGCTAATGGCTTGTTGTAACTGCGCTTTTGCCTCATCCAACTGGGCGCTAAGGACGTCAATCTGCATTTGTGCCAGTAGTTGATCTTTTTTTACAAAGTCACCTTCACGGGCAAAAATATCAATAATACGCCCTGCGTATTTTGTCGCAATATCAATATCTGTTGCCTCAATGCGGCCATTGCCGCTGACTAAATGTTCTGTTGCTACATTGTGTTTTATATTTGTCGATATCTGCCAAAAAGTGACGCTCGCAATAAGGATGAGACCTAATCCAACGACTAGTTTTTTAATTAATTTACTCATGTCTTAAAAATTCCCATGCTTTCAGGTGATAAGTGTGATTTGGTTATGCTACCAATAAATCAACTAATTAGAGCCTGCTTATAAAGTCAGCATCCCGCTGCTTGATGCAAGGCCCAGTCTACCGACCGGATTGTCCTTCTGCCAGCAACTGATCAGCATCCCCACAACTCGTAATAGCTGTTTTCGTGCCGCTGCACAGCTCTTGTTCGTGGGCACATAAAAAATCCTCAGCAGGATCAGTAGGTTCATTACCAGGAAGATGCTGTTGATCCACGTTCTGGAAGTATCGGCCCGCTTCGCCCGGATGTAGTTGAGCCGATAGCCATTCTTACCCTGGCCAAACTTGCCCTCAATCGGAATCCGTTGCAGATACTCCTCGCGCCGCTGTGCCGCCAACCGCTTCAGTTTCCCCCGGTTTTCCTCAGTCACTTTCTTCGGCCTGCCCAGTGGTTTCCCGGCATAACGGATACCACGACCCTTCAGATAACGACGATTTTCTTGACTACCATAAGCCGGGTCGCCCAGGATAACTTCTGGATACACACCGTGGCGCTCTCGATAGGCCTCACCCTGTGACTGGAGATCAGAGCCTTCATGAAACGCATCCCATCGCAGGTGATCCACTCGCGCCACTCCATCACCGGTAAGACTCACACTGAGCTTAGCTCCAAACTCAACTGGCTTGTTCAACTTACCCCGGATGATCGGGCGCACATAGGGCTGGCTGATGCTAACAATACGGTGGTCACAACGGTGACTTTTGTTTTGATACATCTCGCACTGCTGCGCATAAACATGATGGATCACCCAGTAGCGGTGTAACAGCCAGCGGGGCAAGGGCAGCGCTGTTCCTTCGGGCCAGTGTTCCAACAAGCGCTCGATGTGGCCCAGGTTGCGACGCAGGTACTGCAACTGTTGCTTGATCCCATGCAGCAGAACCTTTCTGCCAGGTCGACGTTTCTTCACTACCCCCAAGTAGGCCTTACGGGCTTTCTGGCGGTAAGTGCGCGGTTTCTTCTTCTCGTCTGTTTTCGGGAAGAGTTCATCAATAAGCTGTTCGCTAAACTGTCGTGCCTCGTTCAATAAACTCAGATCAGTGGGAAAACGAATCGCCTGGGGTGCTACTGTCGAATCCAGTATGAGTTTCCCTTGGTGTTCCCGCTCTTCTTCCCCGGGGGTAGCTCCGGAACCTGCAGGGGGCTCCTCATCATCTTTCGGTAGGTGCTCTGTTACCCCTGGAGTGGATTGAGGCTGTGTCGCTTTCCTGGTTTTCGTTTTTGCCACCGCATCGCTGACTGTGCTCTCAAAAACATCAAAGACCGTTTGGCCCATGCGCTTGCGGATCTCGACAAACAGAGACGGCGCAAAGGGTACCGCCATCTGGTATCCCGGCAATCCCACGAAGTATTGCAGGTAGGGGTTCTCCTGGATCTGGGCAACGGTCTCTCTATCGGAAAGGCAAAGCTTATGTTTGATGATCACGGCACCAATAACCAATCGGGCATCTTTTGTCGGACGGCCCTGTGTCGTGGAAAGTCCTTGGTAGTAAGCTTCTGCCAGTTCATCCCAGGGTATGCATTTATTCATCTTGACCCACCGGTTGCTTCCATCCATCGCGGTTTGGAAGGGCCAATCGAATTCAACGAGAGAGAGTTGTTTGTGGCTCTGGCATCGAATCATAGGTGCACGCTTTTTGGTGGTCCGGTTCTGTTTTTCGTGCACAATTATACCATTGCATGCCAATTATATATATATTAACGCGGCATAATAATATCGAACATATGTGGTATAATATTGGCCATGAAAAGCATCGATCTAAGGTCACTAAGTCCAGAATCTAGAGAAGAGT
>CAYYRK010000134.1:5044-6808 GCA_964473915.1 uncultured Pseudomonadales bacterium | reverse complement strand
CAAAGGTCTCAGAATACTAGAAGGGGAAAATTATCGGCAGCATTAATATCACTGTTATGGAATAGGCCACTGCAACCGGGAGACCGGTTCGCACATAGTCTTTAAGCTGATAACCACAGATATTTTGCACCATCAGGTTGGTGGTATAGCCGTAGGGGGTCAGAAAGCTGGCACTGGCACCATAGGCCACAGCCATCACAAAGGGCATCCAGCTGACATCAAAACTCTGAGCCAAACCAAAAGCGATCGGGAAAGATAGCGCTGCTGCCGCATTATTGGTCATCATCTCTGTCAACAGTAGCGTGGCCAGGTAGACCCCCACAAGCGCCACAAACGGCCCAAAGCTGGATAACTGAGTGTGCAGACTCTGGGCTATCAGATCAACCAAACCTGTATTACTCAATGCCTGTGCCAGCACCAGTGCTGAAGCAATGATAATGAGTATATGAAAAGGAAATCGTCTTTTAAGCTCATCGCCTGAAACAATTCCAGCGGCAAGAAATCCGGCCAGCATCAATACCAGACACTTAAACAGCGTCAATACTTGCAGAGAAGCCAACACCACCGCTAGCACAAATGAAGCCAATACCAGCCCGCAAGTCAGATTCGACAGTGGGCGACCAATCGTATAACCATTGAGTACCGCAAAATTTTTCCTGATGTTTTGGCGTGAAGCAAAATCTGGCCCGACTGCAAGCAGCATGCTATCGCCGGGGCGCAATACGATACCGCCCAACTTTCCAGATAAGCGCTCACCGCTGCGCCTCATGCCCACCACAGCCGCATCAAACATCGCTCTAAAGCCCACATCTTTGATTGTCTTGCCGACAATGGTCGCCGTCGGCATAACGATCACCTCTGTCAGGTTGCTCTTCAAAAGCCCACTGGTCAGGGCGAATGATTCCAGCCCATCAAAGAGTGTTAAACGTTTAAATTCCGCCAGATCACCGGAAAAAATAAGCACATCACCCGCCTCAAGCACTTCATAGGGAGGGATGGGCGATATCAATTTACCATCGCGTACAATCTCAACCAAAAATACCGATTCAAGGTTGCGCATACCATTTTCAGCAACGGTTTTGCCAATCAGTTTGGAATCGCTCTTGATCCTCAGCTCGGTGAAATACTCATCCGGCTCAATGCTTTCTTCCGGGTGCTCTGGCAGAAATCGAGAGGAAAACATGAGTGCCATGATACCGGCACAGGCGGCCACAATCCCAACTGCAAAAAAATCAAAAAAACGCAGCCCGGGAGTCCCGGCATCAAGCAGAAAACTGTTCACAATCAGGTTGGTTGAGGTTCCGATCAGGGTAGTGGTTCCACCCAGAATAGCCGCATAGGAGAGTGGGATTAAAAGCTTTGACAAAGGGTGATGGCCATTATTTTTCAGGGTGTTTGCCAATACCGAAACCACCGCAGTATTGTTTAGAAAGGCCGACAACAATGCCGTAACACCAGAAATGCGAATCAGACTGAGCAGATAGCTGCTGGAGGTCAGGCTGCGACCAATGCCGGATATCCAGTCGACCTTCTCCAGCCCAATAGAAACCATCAATAGCATAATCAGAGTCGCCAGACCCGGATTCACCGCTTTGGAAAGCAGCTCGTCTGTCTCGACATAGCCCAGGGCATAGCACGCCAGCGCTGCAATGGCAAACAACCAGGTAGGCTGCCATTTTGATCTTATCAGAGCGGCAAACAGCAAAATAAAAATAGATGCGACCAGAAGTTGCGCGCTTGTCATTTCCAAAGAATATCCACCCC
>CAYYRK010000134.1:2744-4944 GCA_964473915.1 uncultured Pseudomonadales bacterium | reverse complement strand
CCAGGTTCCTCAACTTTTAACCTAGAATCCTCAGTTGGACAGGCTAGAGTGTGCGTTTGTGGCTGGGGGTTCTATCGCCAACAAGTTTCTTTTAAAAACTCACCCCAGCCTGACCCAACGTACTCCTGGTGTAGGATCTATGCCAGCCACTTTCTGGCATTACGAAACAGTCTCATCCAGGGGCTATCCTCTTGCCAGTTTTGCGGGTACCAGGAGTTTTGTACCGCTCTGAATACACGCTCAGGGTGAGGCATCATGATAGTGACCCGGCCATCATCGCTGGTCAAACCGGTGATGCCCTGCGGGGAGCCATTGGGGTTTTGCGGATAACTTTCAGTTACCTGGCCATAATTATCGACATAACGTAACGCCACCCGTTGTTTTTGCAGGGCGGCATCGGCCAAAGAGGGGTTGGCAAACTCGGCATGACCTTCACCATGAGCCACAGCCACGGGCATTTTTGAACCGGCCATCCCCTGTAGCAGAATGGAGGGTGATTCCAATACCTCAACCATCGCAACCCGCGCCTCAAACTGCTCTGATCTGTTGCGTACAAAGTGCGGCCAGTACTGCGCACCGGGAATCAGCTCATGCAAGTTAGATAGCATCTGACAACCATTGCAGATACCCAGTGAGAAGGTGTCATTACGGGCGAAGTATTCGGAAAATTGGTCTCGGGCCAGGCTGTTAAATAGAATCGACTTAGCCCAGCCCTCCCCTGCACCAAGCACATCTCCGTAGGAAAACCCACCGCAGGCGACCAGCCCCTGAAAACGCGCTAACGAAACCCTTCCTGAAAGGATATCGCTCATGTGCACATCAACACTGGAGAATCCGGCACGGTCAAATGCAGCCGCCATCTCAACCTGCCCATTAACCCCCTGTTCACGCAAAATGGCGATCGCCGGGCGGACACCTGTCTGCACAAAGGGTGCCGCGATATCTTCTTCAATTTCAAAACCAACACTGGCATGCAACCCAGGGTCCTGCGTGTCCAGCAAACCATCAAACTCCTGTTGTGCGCATTCAGAATTATCTCGTATTGCCTGGATGTTAAAACTGGTTTGGGCCCAGCAGCGCTGCGCCTCAACTCTGGAGAGTTGCAGTACAACCTCTGAATCCAGAGAGAAATCAAGCGAACCATCCGGTGTCGGCTTACCGATAACCTGAGTACAGTCTCCCAGACCTGCTGCACTAAATTGCGCCAATACCTCTTCAGTATCTGTCTGGCGCACTTGCAATACCACGCCCAACTCCTCGGCAAAAAGTACTGCCGCAAGCTCAGATTGCTGGCCGGTCAGAAGGTCCAGTGATATCTGCAACCCGGTGTGTCCGGCAAAAGCCATTTCACACAGGGTCGTGAACAGCCCGCCATCGGAACGATCATGATAAGCCAGCAGCAGTTGGTCTTCTAAAAGACCCTGAACAATAGCAAACAGCGCTTTTAGATCTTCGGGGTCGTCAACATCGGGCGCAACGCTACCGATCTGCCGGTAAACCTGTGCCAGTGCCGAACCCCCGAGACGATTCTGACCCCGTCCCAGATCGACCAGGATCAGATCAGTATCACCGCAATCCAGTCTTAACTGTGGCGTCACGGTATCACGCACATCGCGCACCGGCGCAAAGGCGCTAATGACCAGCGACAAAGGTGCGGTCACGCTTTTGGATTCACCCGATTGCTGCCAGGCTGTTCGCATCGACATCGAGTCTTTGCCCACCGGCACGGCAATACCCAGTGCCGGACATAACTCCATACCCACCGCCTTGACGGTGTCGTACAGGTTTTCATCCTCTCCGGGATGTCCCGCCGCAACCATCCAGTTGGCAGAAAGTTTAATATTACCGATATTACCAATAGAGGCACAGGCGATATTGGTGATCGCCTCGGCGATGGCCAGACGACCGGATGCCGGCGCATCGATCAGGGCCACCGGGGTACGTTCACCCATGGCCATCGCTTCACCGCAGTAGGTGTCATAGGCGCTGATAGTGACCGCAGCATCGGCAACCGGCACCTGCCAGGGGCCAACGAACTGATCCCGTGCAACCATACCGGTAATGGAACGATCACCAATGGTAATCAGAAAACTCTTGCTGGCAACTGTCGGCAGTTTAAGCACCCGCTGCGCAGCGTCTGACATCTCGATCCCGGTGGTATCAAAGTCAGCCCTTTCAAATTGGCTTCGCTTAACGGTAC
>CAYYRK010000134.1:0-2644 GCA_964473915.1 uncultured Pseudomonadales bacterium | reverse complement strand
TCGATCCCGGTGGTATCAAAGTCAGCCCTTTCAAATTGGCTTCGCTTAACGGTACGCTCCATTTTAGGCGTTTTACCCAGCAATACACCAAGCGGCATATCAACCGGCGTATTGGCAAAATGAGCGTCTTCAACCACCAGCTGCTGCTGTTCAGTTGCCTCGCCAATCACCGCATAAACGCAGCGTTCACGCTGACAAATCGCTTCAAATCGCGGCCAGTCCTGCGGGGTTATTGCCAAGGAATAACGTTCCTGGGATTCATTACACCAGATCTCCAGAGGCGACATGCCCGGCTCATCATTGGGCACGTTACGCAGGTCAATTCGACCACCCCGGCCGCAATCAGAGACCAGTTCTGGAAAGGCATTGGAGAGCCCACCAGCACCAATATCGTGAATAAAGGCGATGGGATTTTGCTCACCACATTGCCAACACTGGTCAATCACCTCCTGACAACGGCGCTCCATCTCCGGGTTATCACGCTGCACCGAGGCAAAATCCAGATTTTCATGGCTGCTGCCCGAGGTCATTGAGGAGGCAGCGCCACCACCCAAACCGATCAGCATCGCTGGCCCGCCCAGCAGAACCAGCCGAGTTCCCGGAGCAATACTGTCCTTTTGCACATGATCGGCGCGAATATTCCCCAAGCCACCCGCGAGCATAATGGGTTTATGGTAGCCTCGCACCTCTGCGCCTGCGGCACCATTGGCTACTTCTTCAAAGGTTCTAAAATAGCCACACAGATTAGGACGACCAAATTCGTTATTAAAACCAGCACCGCCTAACGGGCCTTCCAGCATAATATCCAACGCTGATACGATCCGATCAGGCTTACCAAAATCCTCCTCCCAGGGCTGTTCAAAACCCGGGATACGCAGATTAGATACCGCAAATCCGGTCAGGCCCGCCTTGGGTTTAGCACCCTTTCCCGTGGCCCCCTCATCACGAATCTCCCCCCCAGAACCGGTGGCTGCACCTGGGTATGGCGCTATGGCTGTTGGGTGATTATGGGTCTCAACCTTGATCAGAATATGAATATCTTGCTGGTCAGCCTGATATTCCTTGGTTTCTGGATTCGGGTAAAAGCGCCCCGCCCGAGAGCCTTCGATCACCGCCGCATTATCTTTGTACGCAGACAACACACCGCTGCCGTTTAATTCGGTGGTATTTCTGATCATGGCGAACAGGGATCTGTCCTGTGCCTGGCCATCAATCGTCCAGCTGGCATTAAATATTTTATGGCGACAATGCTCGGAGTTTGCCTGGGCAAACATCATCAGCTCCATATCCGTGGGGTTACGTCCCATCTCGGTAAAATTTGTCGCTAAATAATCAATTTCATCATCCGCCAGTGCCAGGCCAAGATTAACATTGGCCGCTTCCAGTGCTTTTCGGCCATTCTCCAGCAAAGCGATATGGGTGACTGGCTGCGGTTGGGTGTGGTGGAAGAGTTGTTCAGCTTCATCCAGGGACGGCAAAACCACCTGGGTCATTCGATCGTGGAGCAGTGCTGCTATTTGCAGCTCAGCGGTTTTATCCAGAGGTTTGTCGGTGCTCACGTAGTAGGCGATACCCCGCTCAACCCGAGCCACCGAGGCTAACCCACAGTTATGGGCGATATCCGTGGCCTTGCTTGACCAGGGTGACAGAGTACCGATTCGTGGCACCACCAGAAACAGCTTACCTGTAGGCTCCTGTTGTGCTGCAATCGGCCCGTAAGTCAGCAGTTGACCCAGCCTGTCAGGCTCATCACCAGCCAGTGCTTTATTGAGTTCGACAAAGTGATAATACTCGCCATAAACCAGAGAGATCTCGGGTAGCCTGGCCTGCAGTTGCTTGAGCAGTTTATCAGATCGAAAAGGTGAAAGGGCTGAGGCTCCACGCAGTGTTAGCATGTTAATCCGGCGTCTCCAGATATGGGTTAAAAGGGGGTGGTAAAAAGAGCGTTAATCATACTCAAAGCTGCTGGCTACGGCCAGAACAAACGCCCCACGACCATCCTTATTTTACCCTGCTCCCAGAGGCCGCCTTTAAAGCGCGTTTGCGCGCAAAAAAATCACTGATCAGCTTGCTGCACGTTTCACCCAGAACCCCGGATACAACCTCTATTCGATGATTAAGAAAATCGGTCTCCAGCAACCTGAGCTGACTGCTGATCACCCCTGCTTTAGGCTCCGGCGCGCCATAAACCAGACGTTTAATACGCGCGTGAACCAGCGCCCCGGTGCACATGGTGCACGGCTCTATGGTGACATACAGCGTACAACCTGTAAGCCGGTAGTTAGCCAGGTTCTGCGCTGCCTGGCGCAGTGCAACGATCTCGGCGTGAGCACTGGGGTCGTTTGCGGTAATAGGCTGATTATAGCCCTCACCCACCAGCACACCATCCTTAACTACCACCGCGCCAACGGGCACCTCGTCCAGCTGTTGCGCCGACTCAGCCAGCGCCAGCGCACGGCGCATCCAGTCTTGGTCGGATTGGTCAGGATTGTTCATAGGCTGAAGTCAGCTCCACTTGACTACCAATAAGCTTGGCAAATACTGTAAATACCATTATTAATTGAGACCTTTGCACGATAACGTTACACGAACGCTATTTTAATTAAAAAGAAGCGGCGTACCTGATTGGTTTATTGTTGCCAAA
>CAYYRK010000133.1:0-6835 GCA_964473915.1 uncultured Pseudomonadales bacterium | reverse complement strand
TTCAAGCCAGGAGGCTTTCCGGACTATAGATAAGTCTACGCTGAAGAGTCTTCCACCATCTTCATACGGTGGTGCATCGCCTCACTTTCATCAAAAAAATTACGGATGCTCTTTGGCATAGGAACGCGCGTGCCTGCCATGTAGCTGATCAGCTCACTCCCCTTGCCCAGCAATCGGAAAGCATCATCGATCAATAATCGACGAGTAATATCCGGCGCTGATGAGCAACGCTGACAATAGAGCTTAATCTCCTCATGTGTCGCCACATAGTGCGGCCAGATCGTAAAGATATCTGGATCAGACTTGGCCGTTTCGCACACCTGTTTGCAAACCGCTGAGTATTCACTGATTGTCATCCGTATTTCATCGAAACCAAAAGTATGGGCAATACGCTTTAACTCCTCAGAGATGCTGTCAATATCGTGCATCGCTGCAGCGATCTTAATATAGCGGCTATCATAAAAATCCTTGAGGGATATAGCGAATGCTTTCATTGGTTCCCCCCAAAGCTCATCAACACCCTCCTGCCCACTAAAATGTTTCACCTGCCTACCAAGCTCAAGTGCTTCCTTGAAGCACTCACCACACTGGATCATCAACTCGTTATTCTGACAAATTTTGACGCCTTTCTGTTCCAGATCAACAATTGAGGTAAAAATATCAGTGGCTCGATTAAACAGGGCACCAGCCAACATCGCCGCATTAACCCTTTTCCGTGCTGGCTCAGTTTCATCTTTATAGGCACGCCGTGCCAGCTCCAGGCATCCACCTGGGGTATTAATCCCCGGCTCTGTGTGGTGAAAAGTCCGACGCGTCAGCCGTTCAATATGCTTTTTCTTTTCCCGCAACGACTCTTTCGGCACAGCATAATATCTAACCCAACAACCATTACTATAGATTTTTGCTTTGCCATTGATTTCTCGAATGGTGCCTGACTGTGGTATTTGATCCATATATTTATCCTGAAGATCTGTCGGGGTTAGGTAAGAAGAAAATTCCTCCGCAAAGGGCTATTCGCCTCAAATAACTGACAAAAATTTAACTTTTGCCCAATAGATCAATCCTAAGCACCGCGGAGACTAACCTTAAGTGTAGCGCGAGCTATCAAAAAGTTAGTGTAATTTTATAGTCAGCTGAAAACAATACACCTTCACTAGCTACCCAATTAAAGACTGATTTCAGTCAGCCCAAACAGAGCCAGGCGAATAGCAGAACAGGCAAAATATAGCGCTTGATTCAAACAAAAATGGCGTTTATCCTTCGTCTTCCTGTTGGGTGCTGTTTTTGGCTTTGTTGTGCATGTCGCTTCTGTTCCCTGCATGGCCGACCCATTACAAACACCCCCATCCATAACTTTAACTTAACTGAGGAGTTCAGTGTGCTAGACCTACAATCCCGCATTGACCGTTTAAGCGAAGAAGAGCAGATGATTCGTGACAGCGCGGCATCCTTTTTTAGTACCGATGCTGAACTGAAACGTATTCGCGCACAACGTGGCAAACAGCCAGGGTATGGTGCAGACAAGTGGCAAGAAATGGCTGAACTTGGCTGGCTCGGCAGCATGCTACCCGAAAAATACTCTGGCATGGACCTGAAATTCTGCGAAGTGATTCACATGTTTGAACAGATGGGACGTGCATTGGCACCAGAACCAGTGATATCAACAGCAATACTGGGCGCCGGAGCAATCCTGAATGGCGATAATGAAACACTCAAAACAAACTATCTGCCTGGGTTGGCCTCGGGCAAGTGGAAAACAACGGTTGCATGGCAGGAAAAAGCATCATCCATGGATGTTGAAGCCGAACATGTAGTCGCAACGACTGAGGGCAGTTCATATTCAATTACCGGCAAAAAACTTTTTGTACCCTGCGCCGCCGGAGCTGATGCTTTTGTAGTTTCCGCAAAGACAGCAGATGGCACAGCGCTATTTCTTGTCGATAAAGACAACCAGGGCATTTCTCTTGACTATGCTGATCGCGTTGATGGTGGTTTTTTTGGCACAGTCACACTAAATAACGTCTCTGTCGAAGAGGATCGACTCATCTCAACTGATGGGGCCCAGGTGCTCTCAAAAGTACTAGATGAGGCACGCCTGATAGCCAGCGCGGAACTATTTGGAATAATGGCTAAAGCCCTCGAGCTCAGTGTTGATTTCATCAAGCAGAGAGAGCAGTTTGGCAAGCCCATTGGCAGTTTTCAAGCACTGCAACACCGTGCGGTTGATGCCTTTATTCTGACTGAATTATCCCGATCTGTATTGATCCAGTCAGCAAATACTTTTGACCGAACACAGGATAAAACAGAGCGCGCAATTGCAGCAAGTCAAGTCAAAGCGCGTTGTTCTGATGCTGCGCTGGAAATCACCAAAAGCTGTATTCAACTATACGGCGGCATGGGTTATACCGATGAATGCAACATTGGCCTGTACTTCAAAAAAGCCATGGTTCTGGCTGCGTGGTTGGGACAGGGAACATACCACCGCACTCGATATGGCGAGCTGACAAACGCTGCATAGCGTTTACTTAATAAAAGAGGATTTTTGGATGGATGAAAAAGCATTCAGGAAAGAGATAAGTGAATTTGTCGTAGCTAACTTCCCCGATAAGTGGCGTTTCCCTAGCCACAGGCTGAGTTTAAAAGAAACGCACGAGTGGCAGTTAACACTCAATGAAAAGGGCTGGGCAGCACCGGGTTGGCCAAAAGAACACGGTGGCATGGGATTAACGCCCTACGAACAACTTGTTTTTCAGGAAGAGCTGAATAACTACGGTGTAAACATTGCGCCCAATATGGGCGTCACCATGCTAGGGCACCTGTTGATACGCTACGGCACCCAGGCCCAGAAAGAGCATTATCTGCCAAAAATACTCTCCTGCGAAACCCGCTGGTGCCAGGGATACTCTGAGCCGGGTGCCGGGTCTGATCTTGCTGCCCTGAGAACCTCTGCCATCCTGGAAGATGATCATTTTATGGTCAACGGTCAAAAGACCTGGACCTCCTTTGCACACGATGCAGACATGATCTTTCTGCTGGTGCGCACCGATAAGGATGTCAAAAAACAGAAGGGCATCAGTTTTCTGCTGGCCGACATGAAAAGCCCTGGTATTACCATTAAATCAATTAAAAACCTCACGGGCAGCTCAGAATTTTGCGAAGTCTTTTTTGATGATTTGAAAGTACCAAAAGAAAATATTGTTGGCGAGATCAACAAAGGCTGGACAATGGCTAAATCGCTATTGGGCGCAGAGAGAATCATGATTGGTGCGCCAAAAATTGCACGCTATCCGCTTCAGCTCCTTAAAAAGCTTGCTACCGATAATGGCCTGTTTAACGATCCCGTGTTTAAAGCCAAATATACAGCGCTCTTATTGGATGTTGATGACCTGGATGCCACTTTTATTCGCTTTGGAGAAGTACTACGCCGAGGTGACGAGCTGGGGCCAGAGGTCTCGATGCTGAAGGTTTGGATCACAGAAACAGCCCAGCGTGTTACCGATCTGTTAGTTGAGGTCGGCGGAGAAGCAAGCCTGATTAACGAGTCAATTCAGCTCAGTGATGGCAGCGGGGTACATCCTGCCAACCACAGCTTTTCCTCCCGCCCTGCCACAATTTATGGCGGCACTAATGAAATCCAGAGAAATATTCTGGCTAAAGCGGTACTACAACTACCCAGTTAATTGCCGATGCAGCACATCGATAATGAGGTGTGGCTCTGCCCAGAACGTCGTCAGGTGCAGGGCCCAACAGGGCTCCAGATAAGGGGGGCCTTTTAGCTATTCTCAGGCCTACTCATCAACATCAAAAACCAGATGTCCCGCTTTGTCTTGAGCCGCAATACGGGCGGCTATAGCAAGGCTGACAGACACTGGGCGCTCATCAGAAAACTTTCCTTTTAAAAGCCGCGGGCGCATATAAAACTCCTCAGGCGAGCTCACCATCGCCTGGCTTTTCTGCGGGTATTTCAACCAACGGCGCCGCATAAAATCCGGCGTAAACTGTATTAAATCTTCCTCTCCCCACTCTTTCACCATGTGTGCATCGTGCAAACTATAGCTAATCAAATCTAGCTGTGTATGGAAGTACACAGCTAGAATGCCAGCGTAGCCATGACCCTCGGGAAGGGCTTTATTTTCCTGTTTAGCAAGACGAACCTCTATCGTTTTCAGATCGCCATTTCCATCGTATGTTTCAACTCGCAAAGGATAAAAATAATGCTCATCAAGCCAATAAATGATTTTGGACACCTTGTAGTCTGGCAGCCATTCGCGATTGGGTGTGGCAACCACAACAAAACAGTCAATGCCTCCATCCTGCCTATAAAATGGGTAGCTTTCGCCCATAGGCTTGATCAAGTCCGTATCAAGCTCATAAAACCCACCATTAGGCTTGGCAAGAGTGATTTTAGGCCGTGTGTTTGGAAAACGAACTGTTTCGTATAGCGTATCCGCGCCAATTAAGCGCCAATCAAACTCCCAGGATTCCAAACCAATAATATCGTCAAAGGACTGAGCCAAACCAGGAAACGGCGTATCCCTGCGCGGCGGAGGCTGCCGCCTAACCCGACGTAACGATGGCGTATAAGCAAAATAATCCAATTTAACCGGGGATTCTAAGCCGGTACGGCGCAGAGACCACAATTCCTGTATGCCATCATTCTTCGGTGGGTATATATAGTAATACATATGCCGTGCATGAACTGCACCTGGCTCGGCATGGATATGCTCCTGAGTAGACAGTTCCTGACCTATCATCGAAACAGCAGTACTTTGGCTCAAATAACCCGCTTTGGTAATAGCTCCAAATGTATCGGCCATCACATGGGACCAGCGCGCCGTATGGGTAAATTCCATCATTCGGTAACCCATCTCCTCTGCGGTATAGGGTGCCGTGAATGGAAAGGGCTCCGCCGGGAGATAACCTGTTTTGGAGTCTCTCGGGGTATCAATGCGAAAATCAATTCGCTCCCGCTCCCAGCGACTTAGTTGGTCAATAGCGCGCCAACCTTCTTTTTTTACTGGGTTAGCCTCACCATTAACATCAACCGTAAAAACTATTAAACCAAGTAGTAATACGCAGTTGATCCAATCGACAACATGTGTAGAAAGATTTTGATCGAAAACAAGGAGTTGTCTCATAGGCCTGAACACCGTTTAAAATTGATATTGCAGCTCGATGCCGATGTTATCATAGTGATGATATTGACCAAACAGATCATCACTATCACCCCCACTGTAATCGGTATAAATAAAACTGCCGTTGATAAATGGAGAAAATTCATACGATGCCATCAACTTGGTCTTTGTACCCTGATAATTCCTGTTCGGCCCACTAAGATAAGGCGTTAGCTTTAGACTCAACAACAGTCGGTCACGAGTACTTTCTACTGGCCGTGATATAAAAAATACCGGCGCGAAGTTCCACTCATCGGCAATAGCACCACCAAAACCGACACCCAGGCTGTCATTCCAGTTGAAGGTGTAATAAAACGAGGGCTGGAAGATCACCGAAATTTTATCAGGAAAAGCAAATTCGAAGGCCAACGCAGCACGCAGTGTGTCATGCTTGCTAACTCCATTACCGCTGCCTCCAGCGCGCACAACCGCGAGATTTTGATAATCAACAAAGTGTGCATCTTTCGTATACAGAGCTTCAGCGCGGAAAACCATTGGCAAAGAACCGATTAAAGGCACGCCGGTAGCGACCTGGGCATAGTCGGAGGTAATACCGAAATGATGAAGACGCTCGTAGCTGGGCTCAATCAGCAGATGCTCGCCACTGGCATCATCAAAACGTCCAATAACAAAGGGGGCCGCATCACGCTCCCAGGCATAGTAATAAACCAGCCCCCAGGTCAGGGCACCACTGGCAATATCAAGCCGTGCCGCTATCTGGTGATCGCTAATATTTTTCCAGTCTGGGCGTTGGGTCTGCACTACGCGATCACCTGCCGCATTGCGGCGACCATTTAGCAATAACTGATCATTCCTGGCTTCAGCATCTGCGGGTGGAAGCAGGGGGGATGACCAGGGCGCACCATAGGTGGGGTTCAGGTTAGGCTCGAAATCGGGTATCCACAGCACATTAAGGGACACATCACCAAAATAATAGGTAAGGTTTGCCATCCACATCGGCAGACGACGCAACTCATAATCGCTGGGTTCGATCTGTACAGATTCACGAAAGTCCATCGAATTAATAGCATCGATAAACTGCCCGTCCATCTTACCCCAGGCGATCTGTTGCTTACCCAACACCACATCGAGTGTGGAGGTGCGGTAGGACAGATACAGCTCCCGAGCGATACGCTCAAAACTGTTGTACCTGCGAAAACTATCATCGACGCGATCGGCATAAAGACCGTCTGAACTGCTGATATCATAGGCACCATCATGTAATAGATGGATAATACTGTTTAGCTCAAAGTTGGGTGAAAAATGGTACGAGACGTCAATTTCGAACAAACTTTGCATCTGCGCAGTACGAAAATCACGATCACGAAAACCGATATCATCCTTATCAGATAGAAGATAATCTGACCAAAACATCAGTGTGCCGTTAAGGCTCAAGCCAGAAACGTAGCGCTCTATGGGCTTGGTTAAGTATTGCCCTCCCGGATCAAATGTTGCCAATGAACGTTCAAAAGCAGCAAAGCCACTCTCGGCCCGCGCGGCGCCACTTAGGGTACAGAGCAACACCACTGCCAAGATGCTAATTTTTCTTGAGTGGCAGCAGGTTATAAGCAATAAAATATTATGAAGAGGCTCGCACAGATACCTAAGCCTCATTGGGCACATTTTACTCATGCAGTTAATCTCGTTTGATCCACAAAGGG
>CAYYRK010000132.1:0-6839 GCA_964473915.1 uncultured Pseudomonadales bacterium | reverse complement strand
GATGACTTTCGTTAAACCTAAATTCCTCAGTTGACCGCTCCATTCTAATAGTTAGAACCTGCTTTTAGTTTCCGTCGAGTGCTTTGGTGTTATAATGAGACCTTTGCACGAGAGCCATCTTGCTCCCATGCAAAGGTCTCATAATTTAAGTCTGGCAAATGATAATGAAGCGTGAAGGGCTAATATCGCAACGATGAATTTATTTGAAACTGAAGTGGCGCACCATATGGATGCCTCTGGGCTTTTCTGCCCGGAGCCGGTGATGTTGTTGCATAATAAAGTTCGCGAGATGGCAGGAGGCGACCTATTAAAAGTTGTGGCCACTGACCCCTCCACGGAACGTGATATCCCAAAATTTTGCCGTTTTCTGGGGCATGAACTGGTCGATGTCCGGCAAAAGGATGACTGTTACTACTACCTGATTCGTAAGGGAGATTAAGCAGTCCTTGATTTGTTAGAGATGAGGCGCTGGTCAGCGTTTGTGATTCCTGGGGCTTACCCCACATATTTTATCGCCCCTTTCAAATCATGTGAATGTGAGTGCTCGCGTTATATAGAGCGCTGAACCTATCAGGAGTGTCCCTATTGATTGGCGAATCGGGTATAATTTCTTTCTGCTGATAGAGCGATTTGGCTATCTCTTGTTCAGCAAGAACTGTGGCTTCAAAATTTCCAGTGATCCTCTGGATGATCCATCTCACCTGAAAACCAAGTGCAACCCTAAGGTATCAACTCATGAAAATAATAAAAAACTTCGTTATCCTGCTGGTGACTATTGTCTTAATATTAATCTGTGCGCTTTATTTCACCCGGGAAGAGCAGCGCCACGAGATTGGCTCAGATATTGAGCCCAGTATTGAGCTGAGTAGTACCTCGTTCCAGCCAGGGGCTTTAATAGATAAAAAGTATAGCTGTAAAGGGGAGAATAGTTCACCGCAGCTATCCTGGTCCAATCTACCTGAAGGCACCAAAAGCCTGGCCTTGATCGCTATGGACTATGACGCCCCCTCTGAGCACTTGCCGCTCTTTAATTTTACACATTGGCTAATCTACAATATTCCACCTGAATCTACCGAGTTGGTAGAAAATATACCCAATATTTCTCTTTTACCCAACGGTAGCTTGCAGGGGAAAAATGGCATTGCCGGAGTTATTGAGCAGGGTATCGGTTATACAGGCCCATGCCCACCTGTTGGCACTCATCGGTATTTTATTCGACTCTATTCATTAGATACCCAGCTTAAGCTGGACAAGGTTAACCAAAAAAGCCTACTACAGGCGATGGATGGGCATATATTGGCGATGGGGGAAACAAGTTTTCTCTTTGGCCAGGAATAACGGCATTGAACTGGGATGGCCAGACCAATGCCGTTATTGTGCCAGATGTATTACAGGTTGCGGGGTTATCCAGGCACTTGTCTAAATTTTTTTATTAATTAAAGGAGGTTATAAATGGCAGTTCAACCACAACCTAAGGCACGTTATGCGTCGGATCTACTGGAAGGCCAGGTTATTCTGGTAACAGGTGCCGGCAGTGGCATAGGTAAAGCAACGGCCATTGAGATGGCACATTGCGGTGCTAAGATCGCCATGTATGGCCGTACGCTGGAAAAGCTTGAAGGGACCGCACGTGAAATCGAAGCATTTGGCGGGGAAGCATTGCCAATTCAGGGTGATACCCGCCAGCCAGAACAGATACAAAATGCTTTTGATATTATAAAAAAACAGTGGGGAAAGCTGGATACACTGGTTAATAACGCAGGTGGTCAGTTTGTCTCTCCCGCAAAAGATATTTCGTTAAAGGGTTTTGATGCGGTTGTCAGAAATAATCTTAGCGCAACCTGGTATATGACCAAGCTGGCTGCAGATAACTTCTTTTTTGAACAGGGTGGTAAAGTGGTTTGTGTGACAGCGCTTACTCGCGCACCACTGAGTGGTTATTCGCACACTGTGGCTGCTCGTGCGGGTGTGAGTGCACTGATGAAAACCCTGGCTTTTGAGTGGTCTGAGTTTGGCATTAAGCTAAACTGTGTGGCGCCTGGAACTATTCTTTCCTTCCCCAAGGACCACTATCCGATTGATATGCAAAGCTGGCTTGAAGCTGACCGTACCCTGGTTGGTAGAAAAGGAACCCCTGCGGATATTTCAGGAGCCATCATTTTTATTGCCTCCTCGCTGGGTGACTTTATGACCGGTGAAGAACTTTATATCGATGGTGGCGAAAGCTTCAACGTTAAGCAAGATGCTACTAAGATGATCAGTGCGGACCTTAAGGAAAAACAGGGGCGCTAGTTACAGAAGGAGAGGCATTTTTTATAGCCCGGATAATTCATCAGCCTGCGCAGTCTTTGTCTGGACTTATGAAATATCCGGGTTAAATGACCTCTCCTGTTAACCAGGCAGTAGTTTTTTTGATAGAGTATTGGACACAAAGTGTTTGAACTAAATTTTTGCTAACCCAATCTTCACCCCATCAATTATATTGCTAATTCTGGTACAGGGAGATAATCATGTCTAGCAACTCGCCATCAGATCAAAACCCTCAATATTATTCAGTATGGGATCGTACTACACGCTGGTTTCATTGGGTCAACGTCATCTGTGTCATTGGCCTGGTCAGTGTTGGCCTGGTGATATTTAATAATAAAATATTGGGTGTGAGTGCTGATGGTAAAGTTTTACTAAAAACTATTCATGTTTATATTGGCTACGTTTTTGTGCTGAATCTTATATGGCGTTTTATCTGGGGGTTTGTGGGTAACAAATATGCTCGCTGGAAAGCAATATTACCCGCCGGAAAAGGTTATTGGCACTCTGTAAATAGCTATGTGACAGGTGTTAAAGCCGGTAATCCACCACAATA
The DNA here is from genome assembly GCA_964473915.1 of uncultured Pseudomonadales bacterium. Taxonomy (GTDB): domain Bacteria; phylum Pseudomonadota; class Gammaproteobacteria; order Pseudomonadales; family IMCC2047; genus CAYYRK01. Next base: position 3,976 of record CAYYRK010000132.1, on the reverse strand, counting down.
TTTAGGTCATAATCCTGTTGCGAAACTCATGGTTGCGTTTCTGTTTTTGCTTCTTGCTACGCAGGCGATAACCGGTTTGGTTTTGGCAGGAACAGATCTGTATATGCCCCCTTTTGGGCATGAGATCGCGGAGTGGGTAGCAGGGTCAGGAGAGGATCATGATAAAATTAAAAACCTTAAACCTGGTTCCAAAGAGGGTGTAGATCTGACCGCATATGCTGAGATGCGCGAATTCAGAAAGCCCTTTATCACAACACATGTTTATTCATTTTATACACTGCTTGTCGCGATTATTTTACATATAGCCGCTGTTGTTTTGATGGAGATAAGAGAAAAAAATGGGCTTGTGTCCGCAATGGTAACCGGAAAAAAGATTGTATCAAAAAAGCCTGTAGATATAGACTAAACAGGAATAAGAAATATTCCCCCACTTTTGTACCATCCGTATAGGTCAGCTAGGTATCGTGCTGATGAGATGGTGCAATCTGCCCTGTAGCATGACTTACCCAGCGTATGAAGAGATAGATCGAAACTAATTGCATTAATCTCAACAAGTTACTATTAGAATGGAGCGGTTAACTGAGGAATCTAGGATTATGGGTGAGGTGTTATGTGCTGTAGTGATACCGAAGTTGAGCTATCAATATCGTATCATTTTGAAATTTATAAACGATACGATGCTCATCATTAATACGACGAGACCAATAGCTGGCTAGTCCGTGCTTTAGTGGTTCTGGCTTGCCAATTCCTTCGTAAGGTGAGTGCTTAATATCTTTAATTAACGTATTTATTCTTTTAATCATTTTTTTATCGGTGTGTTGCCAATAAAGGTAATCATCCCAAGCAATGGAAGAGAATGTCACCTTCATTCAATAAGATCCCGTTCAATGCCATGGCCCGCCTCAAGATCAGCAATTGACTCAAGTAGTTGTCTTGCATTAGCGGGTGAACGGAGTAAATAGGTTGTTTCTTCCATGGCCTGAAAGTCCTCTAGAGACATCATTACTACAGGACTCTCACTTTTGCGGGTTATTATTATCGGCGCGTGGTCCATGCAAACCTTCTCCATTGTACTGGCAAGGTTTGCGCGGGCAGAGGTATAACTAATAGCGTCCATATGGTGCCTCCAATATGTGCATGTACGTAAATATGTACGGGTAGTGTAATTGCACATAACAAGTGCGTCAAGCGGATTAATCTCCCGCTGCTCCGCGCTCCAAATTAACCTGCTTACGCAGGCGTTATAACTTGTGATAGGGTGGCAAACGAACATCGGGAACCATCGGGCAGAACCACGGCGCTAAAACGGTCTAGCAACCGGCCCCCTTTGGAGATAAATGCCAGAGTTTCTGCTGCAACAAGGCCGTGGCAGGGGTGGAAGAAATCAACCCGGTAGCGTTGTTTTTTGTGGTCTTCAATAATGAGTTGATTGTCGTTTGGTGCGTACCAGTTTCCAATTTGATGGATATTTAAGCGTACATCATCTGCAGCAGTTGCCAGCTCAATAAGACCAAAAAACAGCAGTATCACCAAGGAGTGGATGCTGACCCGTATATGATTGCTCAATTGCATGACTACCCCGTGATCTATATTTGTCACTTAACGGGGTTTGATCCGAGTAACCCATAATAATTCCACTCAATTTGTAATTGAAAAAACAGAGTGAATTGGCCCTGCTGATCTCCAGCCCAGGAAAAATATTGTGAAATATGGATGTGGCTATGTGTGAACTTTTTGCTTTTTCCAGTAGTCATCCAACGAGAGCGCGTTTCTCATTGGATGAATTTAGACAGCATGGTTGTGCAAAAGGGCCGCATTGTGATGGCTGGGGTTTGGCTTTCTATGATGGTAAATATGCCCAGATTTATCGGGAGAAAAAACCCGCAGCATACAGTGAATGGATGAATTTCCTGCTACACCATGAAAACTATAGTCAATGTGTTATTTCACATATACGAAAAGCCACGCAAGGCAGCATAAGCTTACAGAATACACAGCCATTTTCACGGGAAAATCATGGTGTTAGACATGTATTTTCTCATAATGGCGATTTAAAAAATTTTAAAACCAGCTGTGTGCTTGATAGGTATCAACCTATTGGTGATACTGATTCTGAATATGCATTTTGTTACCTGATGGACCGTGTATATTTGCTTTGGGATGGGTCGGTCCCAACCTTGAGTCAAAGAGTTGACCTATTATCAGAAATTTTTTCTGGGTGGTCATCTCTTGGGCCTGCAAATATTATTTATAGCGATGGAGAGTACCTGTTTGCATTTGCGAATCGACGCACTCAATTAAGCGGTAATATTGAACCGCCGGGCCTTTATTATCTTCAGCGGGACGAGCAAACTCACAGAGGTTTAAATAATCTTGTTGGCCTGAACTTGGATGGAAACGCAGCACAATACATTACGTTATTTGCCAGTGTTCCACTGTCTAACGAGCCCTGGTGTCCCTTCAAAGAGAATGAACTGATTGTCTGTAAAGATGGCGCGATTTTAACCGTATAGCGTAAATCTCGGGGCTTTGTGAGCTGCGCGATGCTCGGACTAAGCTTCACCATCCTAGGTGAAACGCCCTGTGCGGATCCGCATGCAGGATGTTGCAGGGGCAGAGGATTAGAGTTAGAGAGCCCCCGGCTACCCGATTATTTTTTTATGCAACATGAGCCGCTTTATAAGGCATTACATGTATTGATTCTTGATGTTGCCTGGTTTGCCATAAATCGTGAGCACACTGTAATCGGAGCCAATGATCTGCTGATGGTTTTCTAAATGCTAACTCTAAACGTAATGCCATTTCTGGCGTTATTGAACCCTGGGTATTTAAAATTTCACCTGGATGGGCGGGGTTATATATAGAGGGCTTAGATTGAATCCCAGATGTTTTACCAGTTGAAGAAAACTTCTGAAGCCCCTTATGTATGAAAGATTTGATCATGCATGTAGCGTAACCCCAAAGCTTGCAATACCTCAAGGGTAATACTATATTGGTATTACAATTATTGCGAGGAGCCGTTTATGCGAGTTACAACGAAAGGGCAAGTTACAATTCCTAGAGGTGTGAGAGAAGCGCTAGGTATATCTCCTGAAACAGAAATTGACTTTATCGAAGATAGTGGTCGGTTTTATATAGTAAAAACTAACGAACCTAGGGCAGTCGGTAAATTTAGGAAGCTCCGGGGGATAGCCTCATCAAAGATGTCCACTGATGAAATTATGAGCCTGACAAGGGATTCATAATGAATGGTATTTTAGTTGATTCTTGCGTATTGCTTGACCTCTTTACTGATGATGAACATTGGGCTGATTGGTCAGAGGCCACGCTAGAAAAATATAGCCAGACAAATACTCTGTATATCAATTCAATTGTATATACGGAAGTATCCATTGGTTTCGATAGAATTGAAGAAGTTGAAAGTGCTATTGATGCATTGGGCATTAAAGTCTTGGAGTTGCCGAGAGAGGCCTTGTTTTTAACCGGCAAGGCGTACATGAAACACAGGAAAAATAAGGGTACAAAAACACCACCCCTACCGGATTTTTTTATTGGGGCCCATGCATCGGTATCACAGTTTTGGTTAGTTACAAGAGATATGGCAAAGTATAAAACTTACTTTCCTCAAGTAAAACTTATCCATCCATATGAGAATTAAGCAGCATCTTGCAGGGTGAAAGACCCTGTCTGGAAAGGCTTAGCCAGTCACCCGTATCGAGTCTTGCGTGCTGCGCAGGCAGAGAATTAATTAGGCCACAGGGAATACGTGTTCCTGAAGTGTTGGTATCGTTCCGATAATATGTTGTCCTGAGAATCGGTGTTCACGTTCGGCAGGCAAGTGCCTGGAATAAGGCCAAACCACAAGGAAAGCAGCAAAAAAAGATGAGTACTGTAATAAAATACTGGATTCACCTTTTTACCCGACAAATCTACTGACGAATAGTCACAATCAGTCAAACCATCCAAAAGCTATCTT
>CAYYRK010000131.1:3402-6900 GCA_964473915.1 uncultured Pseudomonadales bacterium | reverse complement strand
GTTAATCCTGCCGGTCAGGTCAACAGTGAAGCTTCTATTAAATAACCAGTTTTCTCTATGATCATCGTCAAAGTGGCTAATCATGGGCTTGCCCCCTGCACACTCATCCCGTTTAAAGTGACGATAATGCTTCGTTCACCTCCATCATCTCGATGTTCGCCCAGATAAACACCCTGCCAGCTGCCCAGTTGTAACCGCCCCCGACTAATTGGCACGGTCAGCTCAACACCCAGCAGGGCTGCCTTGATATGCGCTGGCATATCATCCGCGCCCTCCAGAATGTGACGATAATAGGGCTGCCCCTCCGGTGCCAGGTTATTGAGGTGCGCGTCCAGATCCATGCGCACTGTCGGATCGGCGTTTTCATTGATGCTCAAGGATGCCGAGGTGTGCAATAGCATCAAATGGGCAAGGCCGGTCTCTATTATTGAAAGCTCTGGCAATTGCGCCAGAAGCTCATCAGTGATTAAATGAAAGCCTCGTTGTCTGGCTTTGATCACCAGTGTTTTTTGTAGCCACATAAGTTGTTCCAAAAATCTGTAATGGTGATGATATAATGCAGAACTCCTGATACCCAATCCTGACTGGTTGTTGACTGAATGCCCCGTAGACCTCCCCCAAAACCGATCTCTCGTGTCAAAACAGGTTTTTTTGAACGCCGCCTGGAGCTGGCCCGAATTGGCTTGGTCAGCGGTTCCAAGGTTCTCACCCAAACAGCTGCCAGTATGCTGTTAAACCCTGCTGAGCGCGAGCAAAAGCAAAAACAGATAGTTGCTGAACAGACCCGGTATCTGGTTTCAGAGATCGGCAAGCTAAAAGGCTCTGTGGTTAAGATAGGCCAGATGATGGCCCTTTACGGGGAATATTTTCTGCCCGAGGGTGTCACTGATGCGCTGCATACTCTGGAAGACAGCACCGCTACTCTGGAGTGGCGTGCTATTCAGACCATTCTAGAAAAAGAGCTAAAACCACATCAACTGGCGCAATTGGATATTGAAAAGGAACCCCTGGCAGCGGCTTCACTGGGTCAGGTTCACCGCGCGACCCGGCGTAGCGATGGCCGCCAACTGTGCATCAAGGTTCAGTATCCTGGGGTAGCAAAATCTATCGATTCGGACATGAATGCCATTACGAGTCTGTTCAATATGACACGTCTAGTCACCTCAAAAAAAGCGTTTGACCTCTGGCTCAGAGAGGTACGCACCATGCTGCATCAAGAGGTAGATTATCACTTTGAAGCGCATAAAACCCAATTTATAGCGCAGATGCTTGAGGGTGATGAGCGCTATATCGTTCCCGAGGTGTTCAGGGAATATTCCACAGGCAAGATCCTCACCACATCCTATGAGGCGGGGCTGATAGTCACCATGCCTGAGGTGGCGGGGTTGCCGTTACGGCGCCGTAATCATATATCACAGGCCGCACTGGATCTTTTTTTGATGGAGATCTTTGACTGGGGAGAGATGCAGACTGACCCCAATTTTGGTAACTACCGTATCCGGCTGGGTGACGGATCTTCCCCCGATAAAATTGTGCTGCTCGATTTTGGTGCCATGAAGCGCTTTGATGCCAAATTCCTCAAGCCCTTCTGCAAGATGATCCAGGCCGCCTATGAAGAGGATCGGGAGGTGTTTTTACGTGAAGCGATCAACCTCAAATTTATGCGTGAGCACTTTCCCCGGGAGGTGTTGGATAATTTTGCAGATATCACCATGGAAATTATCGAGCCGTTGTCAGCGCACCCAGATCCGCAAGCCGGGGCCATACTGAATGAGAAGGGCCAATACTGTTGGAAAGAAAGCAATCTGCCCCAGCGAGTGGCCAGGCGAGCCTCCCAGGCATCCATGTCCAAATATTTTGCCCTGCCACCTAAAGAGTTTATGTTTATCAACCGTAAACTGATGGGCGTCTATACCTTTATTCTGGTGCTCAATGCTCAATTTAACGGTGGGGAATACCTTAAACGCCACTTTAAATTGCCGCAGCAGGGCACCCGTACCGGTCCCAGTTAGGGCAAAAATCCCCCAGGCTTACCACTTAAAAATCTCCCAGCTGGGTATCCGGAAATGGGGTTGATCTGCCCTGATAAAATTGTCACTGCCGTCTTCGGCCACCAGAAAGTAGGGTTTACCGTTTTTCGGGGTTATCTTGATGGCATAGAGGAATCCGTTAATCCGGTATTCATGAATAACCTTATCTTCCATCTCTCGGATAATAATCTCAGGTTCACTGACATCCCCTTCTGGGGCCGCAAAGGCTAAAGAGGGCAGGGTTGCGATAATCAGAATTTTAATCAATTGTTTCATTGTTGTATTCCCGGTTTGGCATTGGCGTCCTGCCATGCAAAGTGGTGCCAACTATCAGGGCAAAGGGAGTTGGACACAGGTACAAAAGAGTCTACTTAATGTATAGAATAGCTGCATCTTAGCGCCTGACGATGAGTGATACAAAACATAATGAATGAAGCAGACACAAAAAATTCCTCCTTAGTACTAGTAGACGGCTCCTCCTACCTGTTTCGGGCTTTCCATGCTCTGCCCGATCTTACCACAACACAGGGGCAGCATACCGGTGCAATACGAGGGGTGACCAGTATGGTGCGCCGCCTGGTGGCAGACTATACCGATGCGCAAGTAGTGATGGTGTTTGACGCTAAGGGCAAAAACTTCCGGCATGCGTTATACCCTGATTACAAGGCCAACCGGCCCTCCACCCCCAGGGAACTGCAAGAGCAGATAGAGCCTATCTATCAGATAGTGAGGGCGATGGGGTTACCTTTGGTGGTGGTGGATGGCGTGGAGGCGGATGACGTGATTGGCACCCTGGCTCGACAGGCTGCAGAGCAGGGCATTCAAACCTTGATATCGACTGGCGATAAAGATATGGCGCAGCTGGTCAACAGTCAGGTCACTCTGATTAATACCATGAATGGTGTGATAACAGACCCGCAGGGAGTCTTGGACAAATATTCTGTCAGAGCGGATCAGATTATCGATTATCTGGCCTTGATGGGTGACAGCTCCGACAACATTCCAGGGGTACCGAAGGTTGGGCCCAAGACAGCAGCTAAGTGGCTTGGGCAGTACGGTTCATTGCAACAGGTCATTGAACATGCAGATGAGATCAAGGGAAAGGTGGGAGAAAATTTAAGAGCAAGCCTTGATCTGCTACCCCTCTCCTACCAGTTGGCAACGATCAAGCTTGATGTGGTGCTGGACTTTTCCCTGGAGAGCCTGAGGCAGGCTCCGCCAAATATTGATACGCTGCTAAGTCTTTTTAAGAACCTTGAGTTTAAAACCTGGGTCGCAGAGCTACTTCAAAACAATATCCCTGATACTGTCACGGAGGTTGATGCTCAAAAAGAAAGCGAGGCTGTAGAAGCCGATTACCAGCTGATTCTTGAAGAAAAGGATTTTCTGCAATGGGTGACGCGTGCAGCAAAGGCCGACCTGCTAGCGGTAGATACCGAAACCACCAGTCTTAACTACATGGATGCCC
>CAYYRK010000131.1:0-3302 GCA_964473915.1 uncultured Pseudomonadales bacterium | reverse complement strand
CTTGATCACACCACCATTCACTTCGAAGAGGTGGCTGGAAAGGGCGCAAAACAGCTGACCTTTAACCAGGTCGATATTGAACAGGCGGGGCTTTATGCGGCAGAGGATGCTGATATTACCCTGCGTCTGCACAACAGGTTGAAGAGCAAGTTGGCGAAGGAACCTGAGCTAGAAGAGGTGTATCGTGATATTGAAATACCTCTGGTGCCGGTTCTGTGTCGTATAGAACGACACGGCACGTTGATCGACATGAACATGCTGCACCAGCAGAGTCGTGTACTCGGGGAGCGGATGCTGGAAATTGAAAAGCAGGCATATGAGCTGGCTGGAGAGGAGTTTAATTTGGGCTCCCCCAAGCAGCTTCAGGCTATACTCTATGAAAAACTGCAACTTCCGGTTCTGAAAAAAACGCCCAAGGGTCAGCCCTCCACTGCTGAACCTGTGCTACAGGAACTGGCTCTGGATTATCCTCTGCCCCAGGCGATTCTCGAGTACCGCAGCTTTAGTAAACTCAAATCTACTTATACGGATAAACTACCGCTGCAGGTCAATCCGGCTACCGGTCGCATTCATACCTCTTATCATCAGGCAGTAACGGCTACGGGCAGGCTGTCATCCTCCAACCCCAATCTGCAGAATATTCCGGTTCGCACTGAGGAGGGCCGCAAAATTCGCCAAGCTTTTATCGCTCCGCCCGGGCATTCATTGCTGGCTGCTGACTATTCGCAGATTGAACTACGGATCATGGCGCATCTTTCCGGAGACGAAGGTTTGCTCGAAGCATTTCGTCAGGAGCGCGATGTCCATAGCTCGACCGCAGCGGAGGTATTTGGTGTCGCCTTTGATACGGTAACCGCTGAACAACGCCGCCGGGCCAAGGCGATCAACTTTGGCTTGATCTACGGAATGTCAGCCTTTGGCCTAGCACGCCAACTGGGGATTTCCAGAAAAGAGGCTCAAAATTATATGACGCTCTATTTTGCACGCTATCCGCGTGTACACGATTACATGGACCAAATTCGCCAGCAAGCAGCAGAAAATGGTTATGTGGAAACACTTTTCGGTCGGCGACTTTACCTGCCTGAGATCAATTCCAGAAACGGGATGCGGCGCCAGGCTGCTGAAAGAGCCGCCATTAATGCCCCGATGCAGGGCACCGCGGCTGATATTATCAAAAAGGCGATGGTGAGTGTTGATAGCTGGCTCAAGGCCAGTGAATTTAACGCCCATGTCATTATGCAGGTTCACGATGAGCTAGTGCTTGAGGTGCCGGACGCTTTGATTGAGCCGGTAACAAAAGGCCTATTGCATTGTATGTCTGATACAGTGACGCTCGATGTGCCGCTGACGGTGGATGTAGGCGTTGGCCAAAATTGGGACCAGGCGCACTGAGCCAGGGCTATATTGTCAACGGGTTAAGATTCTGAGAAGGGTGCCTGGGAACTTCTCTGCCTAGTTGTAGTCTCATCCTTTACCTGGGCTCTGAATGTAGTGCTTATTTCTGATAGACGCTGCATCCATGGGCGCAGAGCCTTGTGAAGGCATCTCCGTATAACCGGAGCATTTACCTCGTGCATCTCCCCCAAGGGTGCGCGGGGTATTTTTGATGGTATATCAATACGGTTTAACCTGGATTAACAGGCTCTGGCTGAGCGTAACAAGAGAGCGTGCAAACGCATACGACTCAATGATCAGCCTGGGTTTGATTCAGTTTTAGCCAGTTACCAAGCAGAGCGCGGGCGTCGTCCACTCCGGTATATTTCGTGGCTGAGAAAGTTTGCACAGAAATAAGAGGTTGAGCCTTTAAGTGATTTTGCACTTTAAGCAGGCTTGATTTTGCCGTTCCAAAATTAAGTTTATCAGCTTTGCTCAGTAAAATATGGGTCTGCAGTCCGCACTGTTCGGTCCACTCCAGAATAGTCTGATCAAATTCCGTTAGTGGGCGGCGAATATCCATGATCAAAACCAATCCACAAAGGCTGTTTCTTGCGCGTAGGTAATCATCGATAAAAACTTCCCATTTTTTCTTTTCAGCCAAAGGCACCTTTGCATAACCGTAACCAGGCAGATCCACTAAACGATGCGCAGTAGAATCAACCTGAAAAAAATTCAAAAGCTGGGTGCGCCCCGGTGTTTTACTGGTTTTTGCAAGCTTGCTCTGCTGCGTGATAGCGTTAATGGCGCTTGATTTGCCTGCGTTTGAGCGGCCAGCAAAGGCGATCTCGAACCCAGCATCCTCTGGACACTGATGAATTCGGGCCGCGCTGGTCATAAACTGGGTTTGATGGAATAGATTATGTGCGTTTTTGGACATGAGGCAATTGTAGAGGAAAAGCGTGTCGATGTATCTACCTTTCAATGGCGCGCATGGTGCTCTGAGAGGCTATAAATCGAATGTTTGATTCTTTTCAGTTCCTGAGTGCGCAAATTATGGTATATACTGCGCGGTGATTTTTACCGCCCTTGCTGGCTGCTTTGGTGGGCTATTGAAAAATGTAATTGAGAACCTTTCGGCGGGAGGGGGGTTATTACACACCTCCAAAGACCGGACAGACGGAAATTTAGATAACCTGATTTAGGATGGTACATGAAGAAGATAACAGCGATTTTATTTGTGATTTTTGGTCTGCCAGGATTAGCCGTGGCAGCAGGGGACCCTCAGGCAGGACAGACCAAAGCAGTGGTCTGTGGTGCCTGTCATGGTGCGGATGGGAATAGTGTTGCTCCAGCCTGGCCTAAATTAGCAGGACAAAATGCGGCTTATCTGTTTAAGCAGATGCAAGATATCAAGACCGGAGCGCGAACTGTGGCTGTTATGACTGGGTTGCTTGCAGCCTCGTCTGACCAGGATATGCAGGATATGGCTGCCTATTTTGCAAGCAAGAATAGGTCAGCGGGCAGCGCTGATGCTGCGTTGGTTGCTCAGGGCGAAAGTCTCTACCGGGCTGGCAACAAGGATTCTGGCATAGCTGCCTGCACTGCCTGTCATGGTCCAAATGGACAGGGAAATGAAGCGGCTGGCTTTCCCTCTCTCAGTGGTCAGCATGCAGAGTATATTGCTATTCAGCTCAGAGCCTTTCGCTCGGAAGCACGCGCCAATGACGGGGATAACCGGATGATGCGCATGGAGGCATTTAAACTGAATGACAATGAGATAAAGGCGGTCTCCAGCTACGTATCTGGACTGCACTGATTTCTGGCGCTGAATAATTAAAAGCGGAAGGGTGGCTAAGCCGCCCTTTTTTGTGCAAGCAATAATTTTTTTCAGTACATTGATCAATTTCACAGTTTGCCGGTCATAA
>CAYYRK010000130.1:0-6962 GCA_964473915.1 uncultured Pseudomonadales bacterium | reverse complement strand
ACAACTATTCCGCGTCATTGCGCCTTGCCCTGCACCGCCACAAACGCACACTCTAGCCTGTCCAACTGAGGATTCTAGGTTGAACTGCTCTTTGCTTCTCACTGGTGTTTTACTATGAATATCTGCTTGTGAACACTCCACCAGCTAAAGCCGGTGGCTTCGGATTACGGCTGAAAGCTGGATTGGTCGGCCTTACGAAGATAGGTTGACGGGCTTGAAAGTGGGCGTTTGTGGGATGCTGCAAGAAAGAATGGTGGGACATCCGGTCAAAATCTGGATCACCCACTTAATCTATTTCATCCAATTGTTGCGTAACTTCTTGATTTTTTGGTGGGTCGTCAGGGATTCGAACCCTGGACCAAGAGATTAAGAGTCTCCTGCTCTACCAACTGAGCTAACAACCCAAGCGCGCAGGATACCAGACAAAAAGGCCTTTCGCCAGAAGACTGAAGCGTAATCTAATATCAGATGGAACTGAAATAAAATTAGCCTGACAACAAGACAGACCGCTCTCAGTCAATTTGCCGACAGGCGATCCGCACCACCTTATCCTGTCTACCATAAAACTGATCAAGCAGCATTTGTTGTTTAGCAACCGACTGCTTAATTGCCTGTTGTTTGATGTGGCCGAAACCACGTATTGATTCTGGCAGCAAGGCAATTTCAATGGCGAGCGGATAGTTTTCAGTTGTCACATCACTGAGCAGAGTCTTGATCATTTTTTGATAATCAACTATCAGCTGTCGCTCCTGACGGCGGTCTTTGCTGTAACCGAAAAGATCCCAGGGTGTTCCGCGCAACCACTTCATTTTGGACAGGAAACGAAGCAGCTTCAAGGTGAACTGCGGATAAGTACGTTTTTTCAGGTGGCCTGATTGCTTATCCTTTCCGGAAATTAAGGGTACAGCCAGATGAAATTCCAACTTAAAATCTCCCTCAAACTGGGCGTTCAATTTTTCCAGAAATACACCATCACTAAATAGCCTCGCTACTTCATACTCATCTTTGTAGGCCATCAGTTTAAACAGGCCTTTGGCAACGGCCTGGGTCAATTGATATTCTGCTCCACCAGAAATCGCCGCTTCTGCCTTTTTAACCGATGCTAAAAATTTCCGGTACTTTTTAGCGTAACGCCGACTTTGATAGCCAACCAGAAAATTTTCCCGCCAATCAATAAGTTCATCCAGAGTCTGAGGGTGAATTTCAGCTTGGCTGGAAGCATCGAACCGGGCGATACGACAGACCGCCTCAAGATCATGAGCGGCCTGACGCCCCCATGAAAAAGCCTGCAGATTAAAATCAATCGCAACATCATTCAGCCGAATGGCTTGCTCCAGAGATTTGGCTCCAACTGGGACCAACCCCTTCTGGTAACAGTATCCTAACAGGAACAGATTGCTGGCAATGGAGTCCCCCAGCAGGGCTGTAGCAATTTTGCTGGCATTGACAAAGCTGGTTTTTTCGACACCGGTTTCCTCACTAATAGCCTGCTTCATCTCCTGTGTAGGGAAAGGCAGATCCGGGTCCTGGAGAAAAGCCGCCGTAGCCGAGTCACAGTCATTGATCACCGCATGAGATCGGTTAATGTTTAGTTTAGTCAGAGACTCGTCCGAGGCTGCCACAACCAGATCACAGCCAATCAGAAGGTCGGCATCTCCTGTCGCAATACGCACTGCATAGATATCTTGCTGACGTTGGCTAATACGAACATGGCTGATAACCGCACCAAACTTTTGCGCCAGCCCGGTCTGATTAAGGATTGCACACCCTTTATTTTCAATATGAGCCGCCATAGCCATGATCGCACTGATGGTCAACACACCGGTTCCACCCACCCCCGTCACCAACACATTCCAGGGGCTATTCAGAACTGGCAACACAGGCTCTGGGAGTTGCGAAAAAGTCTCAGAAACCCCTTTGCCATCGCTCTTGCGTAACTGCCCACCATTGACGGTGACAAAACTTGGGCAAAAACCCTTAAGGCAGCTGTAATCTTTATTGCAGGCACTCTGATCAATAACGCGCTTTCGCCCTAGCGCTGTCTCCTGAGGCAATACCGACAAACAGTTGGACTGGACTCCACAGTCACCACAGCCTTCACACACCGCTTCATTGATAAATACTCTGATAGGCGGGTCTTCTATCAGCCCCTTTTTTCTTCGCCTACGTTTTTCAGCAGCACAGATCTGATCATAGATAAGAACAGTGGTGCCTTTGATCTCCCGCAGTTCCAGCTGAACGCTTTCCAGGTCATCACGGTGACCCACTGTCAGTCCGTCGAAATGGGGAAAATCTGACGGGTATTTATCAGGGTCATCACTGACAACTGCGATTCGTTGAATGCCCTCGGCCCTGACCTGTTCGGCAATAATAGCCACCGACAAAGGCCCGTCATGGGACTGGCCACCGGTCATCGCCACCGCATCGTTATACAGAATTTTGTAGGTAATATTAACGCCAGCAGCATGAGCCGCCCGTATGGCTAATATCCCGGAATGGAAATAGGTTCCATCACCCAGGTTCTGGAATATATGCGGGGTTTCAGTAAAGGGTGCCTGTCCAATCCAGGCTGCACCCTCACCGCCCATCTGTGTAAAGGTGGCGGTGTTGCGTTCCATCCAAACCACCATGTAATGACAGCCAATCCCTGCCATGGCACGGCTTCCCTGAGGCACCACGGTTGAGCTGTTGTGCGGACAGCCTGAACAGAAGTATGGCGTTCTGTCCAGTTTTTTCCTGGGCTGGGAGAGCCTCTGCTCCTTGGCTTGCAAAAATCCCAACCGCTCATGAATAGCCGCGCTGTCATAAAATTTGCTGATTCGTGAAACAATAGCTCTGGCAACCATGGAGGGAGTGAGTTCACCCAGGTTGGTCAGCAACTCCCGACCATCTTCATCGAACTCACCAAACACCCTGGGCCGCTCAGCAACAGGCCAGTTATAGAGCTGGCCTGTCAACTGATCCTCGATCACACTGCGTTTTTCTTCAACAACAAGAATCTCTTCCAGCCCTCGTGCAAACTCATGGGTCGCTACCGGCTCCAGGGGCCAGGGCATGCCGACCTTATAAACTCTCAGGCCAATATCTGCCGCCAGTGCCTCATCAATGCCCAAATCCTCCAGCGCCTGCATTACATCCAGGTAGGCTTTACCAGAGGTGAGAATACCCAGCCTTGCGTTAGGACTGTCGATCATCACCTTGTCAAGCCTGTTTGCCCTGGCAAAACTACGAGCTGCATAGATACGGTATTTATTTAATATCCGTTCCTGCTCCAGTGGTGTGCTGGGCCAGCGCCCATGCAGCCCCTCCTCCGGCAACTCAAAATCATCTGGAATTTTGATCTTGACTCTACTGGGATCAATATCAGCGGAGATCGCTGAATCCATATTTTCAGTAATCGCCTTCAGTGCCACCCAGCAACCACTGTAGCGCGACAACTCCCACCCAAAAATACCCAAGTCCAGAACTTCCTGCACATTGGCCGGTGCCAGTACCGGCATGCATACCCCGGCAAACATATGCTCACTTTGGTAGGGCAGGGTTGAGGATTTGCAACCATGATCATCACCTGCAACCGCCAACACCCCCCCATATTTTGAAGTACCAAAAGCATTAGCATGACGAATAGCATCCATGCTTCGATCCAGACCCGGACCCTTGCCATACCACATACCAAAGACACCATCATATTTAGCCCTGGGGAACAGGTTAACCTGCTGACTACCCCATACTGCGGTTGCAGCAAGCTCTTCATTCACTCCAGGCTGAAAGTGAATATTGTGTTTTTTCAGATATTTTTCAGCATGCCAGAGGGCCTGATCCAACACCCCCAAGGGTGATCCTCGATAACCAGAGATAAATCCGGCAGTATTTAAACCAGCATCCAGATCCCGTTGATGTTGCAAAATGGGCAGCCGCACAAGGGCTTCAATACCCGATAGATAAGCCCGCGTCGTATCCAGCGTATATTTATCATCTAGAGACATTTTTGTGATTGCCATAACTTCTCCCTGCAGCAGCCCCAGTGTTCGCAATACTGATTAGACGATATTGTAAACCAATGATTCAGGCATTAAATTTCTTTTATCCAGCAGAATCCCGTATCATTCGGCCTATTAAACATAGATTTATACATTGAGACCTTTGCACGAGAGATGATTTTGGTTCCAGGCAAGGCAAAAACGCGCGCAAAGAGGGAGTTTACAGTTGTAAATGACCGATTGAGCACATTTTTAACACTGCATGGGAGCAAAATGGCTCTCGTGCAAAGCTCTCACATTACAGGTGTTTTAGTCGATGAAGCTTGACGAGAAAGATATTGAGATCCTTAAACTACTGCAAGCAGATGGTCGTCTTACCACCGCCGAAATAGCAGAGCGAGTCAATTTGTCACAATCACCCTGCTGGCGTCGAATTAACCAATTTGAACAGGAAGGCCTGGTGCAGAAGAAGGTACACCTGTTGAACCGGGACGCGCTCGGTATAGAGATGCTGGTCTTTACCTCTATCAATCTGTCGACAAACAGCCGTGAATCACTGGAGCAGTTTGAGCAGGAGATCATCAAATTCCCCGAAGTAGTCGAGTGCCATACCATGACAGGCTCTATCGATTACATGCTAAAAATTATTACTAAAAGCCTTCGTCACTTTGAGACTTTTGTTCGCAACCAACTCACCCAGTTACCTAATATCCGGGAGATTCACTCCAATATTTCGGTCACCGCAATCAAGGTCACCACTGAACTTCCTTTGGATACACAGCTAGAACCACGAGCAACAACATGATAGGGCAATATAGCCCGCAACACTGCCACCCATAAAAAGAGACAATATAGCCTGCTTTTTGTTATAAATTTCAAATGGCTGCATGTCTTTCATAATAATATATCGAGGATAGCAGAATGAAATTGGGCATCAATCTGAGCTACTCTGGAAAGCAGATTAAATTACCACTTGATTTGGTAAAAAAAGCGGAACAATTAGGCTATGACTCGGTATGGACCGCCGAAGCCTACGGTTCTGATGCGGTCACCCCTGCGACCTGGATACTGGCTAATACCAAAACCATTAAAGTAGGAACCGCCATTATGCAGATGCCTGCCAGAACACCGGCTATGGCAGCGATGACCGCAATGACTTTGGACCAACTATCCAACGGCCGTTTTATTATTGGTTTGGGCGCATCCGGGCCACAGGTTGTTGAAGGGTGGCACGGCGTTCCCTACGGAAAACCCATCACCCGTACGCGTGAATATATACAGATAATTCAAAAAATTATGGCACGCAAAGAGCCAGTCACCTTTGATGGAAAGGTATATCAACTACCGATAAAGGGAGAGGGGACCACCGGCCTGGGTAAACCACTCATATCCATTCTTCAGGCAAGCCCCTCCATTCCAATCTACACTGCCGCTATAACACCTGCCGGGCTTAGCTGCGCCGCTGAGGTTGCCGACGGAACCTTCCCCGTATGGATGAGCCCTGAAAAATTTTCCACGATTGGAACCTATCTGGAGAGGGGTTTTGCAAAAACCGGGGGCAAAAAATCACTGGCTAACTTTGATGTCGCCCCCCGTGTGCCTGTTAGCATGGGGGAGGATATTAAGGCCTGCCGCGCACCCGTCAAAGCATTCCTTGCCCTATACATTGGAGGCATGGGAGCTCGCAACAAAAATTTCTACAATGACTATGCTTCACGCATGGGTTATGAAGAGGCCGCACACATCATACAGGATCATTATCTGGCCGGAGAGAAGGATGCTGCGCAGGCTGCAGTTCCCGACGCGCTTGTGGATGAAATCTCCCTAATCGGCCCACCAGGGCGCATCAGGGAACGCGCTCAGGACTGGAAAAAAACTGCCGCAAAAAATGAGGTCGGGACAATGATTATCGACACCCAGCAAGCTGAGGTTTTACCCTTGCTGGCAGAGTGTTTACTTTAGACAGAGCTAGCTTTAACAACCCCCTTGCCCTGCTCCTGGCACCCTGCTCTGTTAGGCCAGGAGCAGAATCTGCAGCTGCAATTATTTTTTCCTGGGCGGCAGTGGGACAAACCTGGAAACTTCAGATTTGTAATCTTCATACTCACTGCCATGCAGTGATACCAGGTCTTTTTCCTCAAAAAATATTCCTATCAACATGTAACCCAGGGTACCCACTGCAAACAACAGGTGAGCTGTTGTCATAATCGGTGTTGCCCAGAAGGCCACTGCAAAACCAAAGTAGATGGGGTGGCGAACAACCTTATAAAACCCTGGTTTTTTAAATTCACAATTCACTAGCTCCCTGCCCACTAAATTAAAAAACACCTGTTTTAATCCAAACAACTCGAAATGATCGATCAAAAAAGTACTAATAAGAACAACCAGCCACCCCATGATAGAGATCGCTATGAGTAGCGTACCCCAGGTAGAGTTGGATAGATCCCAAATAACACTACCCATGGGTCGCCACTGCCAAAAAAGGAGTATCAATGCCAGGTTTGAGGCCAACACATAGGTGCTTCTTTCAATGGAGACGGGCACAATTTTTGTCCACTTCTTTTTGAATGCTTGCCGTGCCATGACGCTATGCTGAACGGCAAACACCCCTAGCAATAAGACATTGATTAGCAGAGCTTGCGCTAATGGAGTGCCAGGACCAACATCCATCGACCTGGGGACAATAAAGTTACCAACAAAACCGATAGAATAAAGGAAGGTCCCCAGAAACATCAGGTAACAGATCACGCCATAGAGAAAAAATAGAATTCGCATACCCCACCCTCCGTTTAACCTGAATTAATAAAAAGCCGAACACTTAACACGAATTGGACCTGATTGAGTTTAAGTTGTTCTAACTTAGCCCCTTTAATTTTGTGACGGGAGTGATGACCTATTTCTGTCCACGGCAATCATCTTCCTGATCGGTTCAGTAACGCAAATAGGCCGCCAACAAACAAGCACCACACCATTCAACCTAGA